>JBBRGH010000037.1:0-13804 GCA_038240915.1 Gemmatimonadales bacterium
CCGGCGGAGCGGGGAACCCGTGCTGCTTCGGCCGAGGGAGTTTGATCTGCTCGTGGCGCTCTGCCGCCCGCGCGGCGCGGTGGTCTCCCGCGGCGACCTGCTGAATCGGGTCTGGGGCTACGATCCCGCGGTGGTGACTCGCACCGTGGACACCCACGTCGCCGCCATCCGCCAGCGGCTCGAGACTGACCCCGACGACCCGCACCTGATCCTGACGGTCTGGAAGGCCGGTTATCGGATCAACCCGGACTGAAGCCCGGGGTCGTCGAGAGGGCCGTCGGCTTCGCCCGGAGTCGCCTCGCCGGTCAGTCTCCCGGCCTGGCAGGATCCCCGAGCCGGGGCGCGGCGGGCAGCGGCAGTTGGGCGATGATCTCCTCGAATTGCCGCCCGCGACGGCGCGCCCAGCCCGGCACCGGAAGCGCGCCGCCGGCGAAGATAGCCATGCCGGCGGCGAGCAGCAGGGCCACGCCCGGCAGCCCGGCGGCCACGTGGCCCGCGGTGGCGCTGGCGATGGCCACGGCACCGCCCATGCCGGCCACGGCGAGGCCGCTGGTCATGGACGCGCGGGCGCTGCGCTTGAGAGTCGCCAGGCGGAGGCGATGGCCGGTGGCGGTGGGCTCGACCAGGACCTGCAGGTTGCCGTTGGTCCACTGCCGGAGGGACCCGTGGGACGTCGCGGTCCCGCTGGCATGAAAGGTCTCACGCAGGCGGACGACGAGGCGCTCCCATGCCTCGTCGGTGAGCGCCCGGTCGAGCGCCACGGACCGCTCCACCCCGATCGGCAGGCCGAGGAAGCTCCGGGACGCGGCCGGCCGCCGCACATCGAGCGACCGCGCCGCCTGGGCCACCGCCTCCGGGGCGATCCCGACCTCGCGGCCGATGTCCTGCAGCTCGGCCAGCGTCAGCTGGTGGCTGCCCGCGGCCTGGTGGGGAGGAGGCATCGGCGCCTCCGCCGCCGCGAGGAAGATGGCCGAGATTTCCTCGTCGGTGTACCGTCGGTCGGTCATGGTGGCCTAACAGTGGGCCCCCGGCGCGCACGGGGCAAGGCGGCGGCGCGAGGCGCGGGTGGCGCGAGCCGCCCACCCGCTGGCGGCGCGTTCCCGTCCCGTACCCATTTCTCTCTTCGCCAGCCACCCACCGTGCCAGAACCGCCGTCCCCCCTCGCTCGGGCCCGAGCGGTTCCAGCGCGGGAAGCTCCGTGTCCCTTTCGATTACCATCCTTGCCCCTGCGACGTCCCCGCCACACATTCTCGCTGAGACTCCTCGCCCCACCCGTTTCTGCTCGAGCGTTCCCATGCTCCCCCCTGAGCCCGCCGCCAACCGATACGAGACCGGTCTCGACAAGACCACCGCCAACTATGCCCAGCTGACGCCGATCGGCTTCCTCGGCTGGGCCGCCGCGAGCTGTCCCCAGCGCACCGCCGTCATCCACGGCGACCGCCGCTTCACCTGGGCCGAGACGTTCGCCCGCTGCCGGCGGCTGGCCTCCGCCCTGGCGGCCCACGGCGTCGGCCGGGGCGACACCGTGGCGGTCATGCTGCTCAACACGCCCGAGATGTACGAGTGCCACTTCGCCGTGCCCATGACCGGCGCCGTGCTCAACACCCTCAACGTCCGGCTCGACGCCCCCACCCTCGCCTTCATGCTCGACCATGGCGAGGCCCGGATCCTCATCACCGATCGCGAGTTCTCCGAGGTCATCGCCGCGGCGCTGGCCCGCTGCACCGTCCGGCCGCTGGTGATCGATGTGGACGACCCGGTCTACCAGGGCTCCGGTGCCCGGCTGGGTCAGTTGGAGTACGAGACACTGCTGGCCGGCGGCGATCCCGACCACCGCTGGACCGCGCCGGCCGACGAGTGGGATGCCATCTCGCTCAACTACACCTCGGGCACGACCGGCAATCCCAAGGGCGTCGTGTTCCATCATCGCGGCGCCTACCTCAACGGGATCGGCGAGATCCTCGCCTGGAGCATGCCGCGGTTCCCGGTCTTCCTCTGGACCGTGCCGATGTTCCACTGCAACGGCTGGTGCTTTCCCTGGACCATCGCGGCCCTGGCCGGCACCAACGTCTGCCTCCGGCGGGTGGAGGCGGCCACCATCTTCCGGCTGATCCGCGAGCACCGGGTCACCCATTACGGTGGCGCTCCGATCGTCCACAACACCCTGCTCAACGCGCCTGATGAGTTGTGGGCCGGCATCCCGCCGGGCCTCAAGGGCTTCATCGCCGGCGCCGCTCCGCCGGCCGCCACCCTGGAAGCGATGGAGCGCCGCGGGGTGGAGGTGACCCACGTCTACGGGCTGACCGAGGTCTACGGCCCGGCCACGGTCTGCGTCAAGCAGGAGGAATGGGCCGACCTCGAGCCGCGCGAGCGCGCCGGCCGGAACGGGCGTCAGGGAATGCGGTTCATCGTGGAGGAGGAGGTCGCGGTGCTCGACCCGGCCACCATGGCGCCGGTCCCCTGGGACGGGGAGACCATCGGCGAGATCATGTTCCGCGGCAACATCACCATGAAGGGTTACCTCAAGAACCCCGCCGCCACCGAGGCGGCCTTTGCCGGCGGTTGGTTCCACTCAGGTGATCTCGCGGTGATGCACCCGGATGGCTACTTCAAGGTCAAGGACCGGGGCAAGGACATCATCATCTCGGGCGGCGAGAACATCTCCTCGATCGAGGTCGAGGATGTCCTCTACCGCCATCCGGCGGTGTTCGCGGCCGCGGTGGTGGCCCAGCCCGACCGGACCTGGGGCGAGGCGCCCTGCGCCTTTGTCGAGCTCAAGCCGGAGGCGGCGGCCACCGAGGCCGAGCTGATCGCCCACTGCCGCGCGAACCTGGCCCACTTCAAGGCGCCCAAAGCCGTGGTCTTCGGCAGCCTGCCCAAGACCGCCACCGGCAAGATCCAGAAATATCTGCTGCGCCAGCGGGCCCGGTCGGCGGCGGCGATCGAGTAGGGCCGGCCATGCCCCACCTGGTCGCCGACGGCCGCCGGCTTGATCACCGCTGGATTCCGCCCCGCCGCCCCGGTACGCCGCCGCTCGTGCTCCTGCACGAGGGGCTCGGCTCGGCCGAACTGTGGGGCGAGTTCCCCGACCGGCTGGCGGAGCGCACCGGGTGCGGGACGCTGGTCTACTCCCGCTACGGCTTCGGCCGCTCCGACGCGCTGACCGAGCCGCGCGATGCCGGCTATCTCGATCGCGAGGCCCTCGTCGCCCTGCCCGCGGTGCTCGCGGCCCTGAGCCTCGAGTCGCCCGTGCTGGTCGGTCACAGTGACGGCGCCACCATCGCGCTGATCCATGCCGCCGACGGACGTTGGGCCGTCAGGGGCCTGGTGCTCGAGGCGCCCCATGTCTTCGTCGAGGAGATGACGCTCGAGGGCATCGTCCGGGCCCGGGCGGCCTTCAGGGGCGGCACCCTCCGCGAGCGGCTCCGGCCCTGGCACACCGACGTGGACGCGACCTTCGGCGGCTGGGCCGACCTGTGGCTGCAGCCCGGATTTCGCGACTGGACCATCGAGCGGCGGCTGCCGGGGGTCCGCTGTCCCACCCTGGTGATCCAGGGTGAGGACGACCAGTACGGTAGCATGGCGCAGGTGACGGCGATCGAACGGGGAGTCGGCGGGCCGGTAACCAAGCTCCTGTTCCCGGACTGTGGCCACGCGCCCCACGTCCAGCGCGCCGACGAGGTGCTCGGCCGGATCGCCGCGTTCGTGGCCTCGCTCGGAGATCAAATGTGAAGAACCTGTACTTTGGCGATGTCAACGACTTCCGAAAAATACGGACTGCTCCGTCCGTCGCTGGATAGTAAGGCGCGACGTCGCGACCGATGTATCCGCCCTCACCATCCGTTCCGCCGGCCGCCGACATCCCGGATCCGACCGCGTCACGGCGCCCGATCCACGTGCATCACCGTCATCATCCCGCTCCCCAGGTGCTCGGCGATGTGGCAGTGCAGCATCCAGTCGCCCGGGTTGGCGGCGTCAATCAGCAGGTCCACCGTCGAGCCCACCGGAATGAGCGCGGTGTCCTTCCAGACCAGGTTGCGGGTCGGGACGCCGTCGCGGGCCACCACCAGCATCCGCTGTCCGTGCAGGTGGATCGGATGCTGCATCGGATGGAACGACCGGGGGTCGTTAAAGATCCGGAGCTTGACCACCGATCCCTGCCGCACGTGCCAGTCGATCGCCCCGTTCTCCCGGCCCGTGGCGTCGTCGCGCAGCACCCAGTGCACCTGGGTCGAGGTGGACAGCCAGTTCATGTCGGGCATCCCGTCCACCCACTCGACCGGCGCGAAGTAGGCCGTGTCGATGGTCATGAACTGGACCGTGGCGAGCGGCAGGCCCGAGGTGTGGACCGTGAGGGTCAGCCGCTTGTCCGGCGGCCGGGCGAAGGACCGGCGGTAGCGCTCGATCTCGCTCGACACGGCCGGGTTGGCCCGGAGCCGGTCGAACGCGGCGCCGTGGTTCGGCACCGCCGGCGCCGAGTCCACCGTGATCGTGCCGAGGGTGTCCACCTCGGGCTGGAACTCGCCCCGGAAGTGATTGATGGCCTGCACCATGTTGACCAGCGGGTAGCGGCCGGGCCGGTCGAACCGCACCGCCACCACGTAGCGCTCGGCCGGCGCCAGGACCACGCTGGGGACCCGGGCCTCGCGCTCGAACCGGCTCACGTCGGACGCCAGCAGTTTGATCGGCGCGCCGCCGAACGACAGGTTCCAGGTCCGCGAGCTGGCCGCGTTGGTCAGCGCGAACCGCACCACCTCGCCCTGGTGCACCCGCAGAGCATAGTCCGGCTCCCCGTTGACCAGCGGGACGTTGCCGACCCGTCCCATCAGCGCGAAGTCGGGCTCCTCCCGGCCGTAGGGGATCAGCGTGTCGGCCTGCATCAGCAGGTCGCTCAGCATCAACACCTGCTCCCGGTTGGCCGGCGAGTAGTAGCCCGAGTCCGCCGCGTCCACCAGCAGGGTCCCCATCAGACCCATCGCCTGCTCGACGTCCTCGCGCACGTGCGGGTGATACCAGTAGACCCCGGCGTCGGGAAACCGGACGGTGTAGACGTAGTCGCCGCCCGGCGTCACCGCCTGCTGGGTCACGCCCACGGCGCCGTCGGAGTGGTTGTCCAGCCGGACCCCGTGCCAGTGCACGCTGCTCGGCAGGTCGATCCGGTTGTGGAATCGGACGGTGATGGTGGCGCCCTGGGGCACCCGGATGAGCGGGCCCGGCACCTGGCCGTTGAAGCCGTACATGGCGAAGGCGTGGCCCCGGATGATCCGCCGCACCAGCATGGCGGTGAGCTCGAGGCTGTCGCCGTCCCGGAGCGGCGTGAGCGTGGCGGGCCGGGCGATCGGCAGCGTCGCCGGATCGACGCCGGCGCCGGGCAGGAACGGCGTGGTCCGCGGGGTGAGGCCCACCAGCCCGGGCATCATGACCATGCCCGCCGGCATCGGGATCGGCATGCCGCCCGGCATCGCCATCGTGGTATCCCCGGCCTTCATCCCGGGCATCCCGCGCATGTCGTGCGCCGGCTGCTGCGCCGCCAGCGCGGCGGTCGCCAGGGTCGTGATCGCCAGCAGCGCGATGGCCGGCCGGCTCACTGCGCGATGCCGCGGAACAGCGGATGGGTCAGGAACGACTGGAGCCAGCCGCTGGGCGAAGTGCCGTGGAGCACCGTCGGCCCGGCATGCCCGGGCGCGGCCGTATCGGCCTCGGCCGTGATGACGAGGAGAAACTTGTTCAGCTCGACCGGTCCCACCGTGGATGCGCCGTTCCGGACCACGCCGAGGCGAACCCAGGAGGCCAGGTCCGGCGTCGCGGCCCAGGCGATGTAGCCCTGGAACCGGCCGAGGCTCGCGGGCCGCGGCAGGCCGGCGGCCGTGATCCGGATGTCGGAGCTGGCGTGACCGTCCGCGGTGATCCCGATGCCGAAGGGCGAGTCGGTGGGCAGCAGCCGGGCCGTGCCGGTGGCGCCGGGCACCGTGGCGGCCGGGAACAGCGCGATGTCATACGGCCCGCCGGGCGACAGCAGCAGGCTCGCGGCCAACGCCGCGAGCCTGGTCCAGCCGGAGGTCACCTCCGTGTCACCGGCTGCCGCGGCTGGCTCCGCCGGCCACCCCGGCGGCGGCGACGGGCCCGCGGTCGTAGTCCTGCACGCTCGAGATGTTGGGCATCCCGACATCGCGCCCGTTCCAGCCCTTGAAGCCCTCGAGCGTGAACAGCCAGAGCCCGCTCCGCATGTCGGTCATGGCGATCAGCCCGTCCCGGTTCCGCACGTCCACCCCGAAGGCACCCTGCTCGACGCTGTTGCTGCCCTGCCAGCCGTTGTCGGGCGTCCCGCCGAACCCGGCGCCGTGCCTGCACTCGCAGGTGTACCACCACCCGTCGGTCCTGGGCGCCCGCGGATCCTTGAGGTCGAACACCTGGAAGCCGTCCTCGTAGGCGGCGACGAAGACGTAGGGCCAGCGGACCTCGTGGTTGTGGGCCAGGTCGCGCCAGTCGGCGGTCCAGGCGCTCATCGCCAGGTCGAGGTTCTTGGTCGAGTCCCGCTGTCCCGGTCCCAAGTCCCAGATCCGGAGCGGCGTGTACTCGTACTCGGTCATCGTCACCGCATACCGGCCGTCGGGCGACGGGGTGAAGGTGTGGGCGATGTCGAAGCCGAGGCCGGTGAGGGTGAACAGCTGGGTGGGCGCGTCGGGATGGGTCACGTCCCACACCGAGTATCCGCCCAGACCGGCGCCGTAGAACTTGTCCTGGTGGGTGGCCGGGTCGTAGGCGACGTAGAAGTCATGGTACCCGCCGGCGGCGATCTGCTTGAGGGGCGTCGGATTGGGCACCGATCCCGCCAGCCAGCCGGCGGTGTCGGCGCCGCCCACCACCTTGCCCAGGTCGTAGACCAGCGCCTTGGTCTCGTTGACGGTGGCGAACAGCAGCACCCGGCCGTCGGAGTGCTTGTAGGCGAAGATGTTGTGGAAGCCGCCCGGGGCGGCCGGGTAGGTCAGCCGGGCCACTTCCCGGACCTTGCTCGAGTCGGGCAGGCCGGTGACGTCGAACACCACCGCGCCGAGATCGGCGTCGGGGCTGCCCTGCATGAACTGGAACGACTGCACGTAGTAGTACTTCTGGCCGATCTTGAAGTACTTCCCGTCCATCGCGCCGATGCCGCGGTGCAGCTCGGGATTGGCGATGTGCCAGTCGAACACCTTCCGTGGGTGGGTCGGGTTCTGCACGTCGTAGATCTGGGTGTCGAAGTTGACGAAGCCGGAGACGTATACGTAGGGCCGCCCGGGGTCCTGCTCCATCTCGATGTCGGCCGCTTTCCACGCCCCGGCGTTGTTGACCACATGGGCCAGCAGGTGGACGGACTTGCTGCCGCCGTGCTTCTGGTCAAACGGGCGGACGGCCACGCCGGGATCCTGGCCACGGGCGGCCACCGGAAGGAGGAGGACGGCGAGGGCGGCGAGCAGGCGGCGCATGGGACACTCCGGGCGGATGGGATGACGTAAAGATAGGCGGGTGCGGCCCGGGCGACCCCGGGGCTACCTTTGGGTCCATCATGCCACGACTCCAGCACTGGCTCGGCTCGCTCACGATCCTCGGCGGCGCCCTCGCGGGCGCCGTCCGCCCAGCCGGCCTGCCGGCGCGCGCCACGGCGTCGCCCCCGGCCAGTCCGCCGGTCATCACCATCGACGCCAACGACTACGCCCTTGCTCTGCCGGCCCGGATCCCCGCGGGCGTGGTCACCTTCCGGCTGGTGAATCACGGCCGGGAGTCGCACCATGCCCAGATCGCCCGGCTCGAGGCCGGCAAGACGGCCGGTGATTTCGTGCGGGGATTCACCGATACCGCCGCCATGCCGGGCTGGGTCCGGTACCTGGGCGGACCGGTCGGCACCGCGCCCGGCCAGGAGCGCCGGGCGACGGCGCGGCTGACCCCGGGTCGCTATGTCGTGGTGTGCCGCATCGTCGCTGTGGACGGCGTGGCCCATGTGATGAAGGGAATGATCCGGGAATTCCAGGTGGTGGCGCGGCCCGGCGCGGCCGCCGATGCCTTCCCCGTAGCGAGCGATACCATCACCCTGAACGACTACGGATTCGCCGGCCACCGGCCCCTCACGTCGGGGCACCACACCGTCCTGGTCGAGAACGCCGGTCCCCAGCCGCACGAGATCGTGATGCTCGCGCTGGCGCCCGGGAAGACGCCGGCCGACTTTGCCCGCTGGGGACTCGCCGGGCGGCATGGTCCACCGCCGGGAGTACCGGTCGGCGGCGCCGAAGTGCTCGACCGGGGCGCCGGCGCGACCTTCGACATCGATCTCGTCCCGGGCGACTATGGGTTCATCTGTTTCGTGCCGGATGCGACCGATCGGAAGCGGCATTTCCTGCACGGCATGGTGGCCCAGTTCGCCATCCGCTGAGCCCGGGGGAGCGCGACTCGCCGCGCCCGCCCGTGAAAACCGCCGCCGAAAGTCGCGAGCCGATCCGGCGGATCAGGACCGCGACCCGCGCGACGGAGTATGCCGGCGCCGCCACAGCAGCAAGCTCCCGCCGCCCAGCACCGCCGCCCCCAGCAGCACCAGGCCGAGCCGCCCGACCGCGTGCTCCAGCGCGGGCAAGTGTTGCCCGAACAAGTAGCCGAGCGTGCCGAACAGTCCCGCCCAGACGATCCCGCCGGCCGCGTTGTACAGCATGAACCGCCGGTAGGGCATCCGGCCGGCGCCGGCGAAGAACGCCGCCCAGGTGCGGAGCAGCGCGATGAATCGGCCGGTGAACACCGTCTTGCCGCCGTGCCGGGCGAAGTACCCGTGCACCCGTTCGATCTTGGCCTCGTCCAGGTGGAGCAGCCGGCCGTGCCGGCGCACCAGCGCCAGGCCACCCGTGCGCCCGATCCAGTAGCCGCCGTTGTCGCCCAGGATGGCGGCGGCGGCGGCCGTGGGATGACCCAGCTGATGACGAGCCGGTGCTGCCCGGCCAGGGCGGCCGCCGACAGCAGCGCGGTCTCGCCGGGGAGCGGGATGCCCATGCTCTCCAGGCCGACCAAGAGAAACAGGATCAGGTAGCCGTGCGAGGCGGCGAAGTGGGCGAGGGTATGGTGCATCTGCCGAAGACTAAGGCGCGACGCCGCCGCCCGATGTATCCGTGCTCACAGGCCCCCGGCGCCTCGCCCGGATGCGGTGGAACGCCGCACGACGGCGCGAGCGGACGCGCCGCCGCGGCGGTCAGTCGACCAGCAGCGTCTCGTTGTGGTTGGCGGCGAGCCTCGGCGTGATCCGCTCTTCGAGCTCCTCGACCTGCAGCTCCCGCTCGGGCGTTGTGGCCGGGGGTGGGGTGGGAGCGGAGGCGTGGGTCTGGGGACGGGACTCCGTCTTCCTGGTCGGCATGGCGGTCTCCGGTTCGGGGTGGCATGACCGTGGATGAGGTCGGTACAACCAGGAATCGGATCTCGGTGCGCTGAGCCGACAGGGGCGCCCGCCGGACGAGGCCACCGCCGGCAGGTCGCGGCTCGGACCCCAGAACCATGAGCCCGGTCACGACCACCAGCGCCGCCAGCGTGAGTCCGGTCACCGCCGGGCGCACGCGACGAGGCCACCATGTCGCGTTCCCTCGCCGGCCACCAGCAGCGGCCCTCGGCATCGCCATGCTGTGGGCTGCAACAAAAGTGGCCAGGAGACGGGCCAGGCCCGCGGGACGACCGACAATCTCGTCACCACCCGGCAGACCCAGGACACCACCCTGGTGATCCACGACACCACCGTGAAGGTCGGTACCACGTCAAGCGGGGAGACAAGTCCACCCCGGGTGGACACCACCCAGAAGTCGACTCGGGCGACCGGCGCCACCGCCCCGACCGACACCGCACGGTAGCCTGGCGGCACCGCCGCCGAGGCGGTGCCAGAGTGCCGGTGCCCCGGTTCGTTCGGGGCACCGGCCCGCCGCTCGCCCGCTAACGCCAATCGGGGTGCTCATCCCCATCATCCCCGCTGCCGGTGGTCAGCTGCGTCACCGAGCTTCCGTCGGAGTTCATCGTGTAGAGATGGGTATACGAGGAAAAGACGATGCGGTGCCCGTCGGGCGAGAACGTCGGGTGAGCGTTGAACTCGCCGCCCTGCGTCAGCTGGACGACGTGGGACCCATCCGGATCGGCCAGATAAATGTCATACCCATGGGGACCCGCGTTCGAGAACACGAGGTGGCTTCCGTCCGGCGCGAACTTGGCTTCGGCACCGGTGCCGAGCTTGGTGATGTTTCCGCCGTCGGCGGCGTCGACCGCGAAAAAGCCTTCATTCGTACCGACCAGCAGCCGAGTGCCGTCCGGTGAGAATCCGCTCGGGAGGCCCAGGGCGATCTTCCGCGGGTCCGAGCCGTCGGCGTTCATGATCCAGACCTCGCCCAACCCAGCGACGGTTCGGGCAAAGGCGATCCTGCTGCCGTCGGGGGAAAAGACGGGAAAGTCCTCCGGCTGGGTGTTCGCGGTCAGCCGCACGACGTTGGAACCGTCCGCTGCCATGGAGTAGATGTCGCCTTCCGGGTCGTCGCGGCCCGAGGCGAAGGCAATCCGCGTTCGATCGCCCGACATGGTGGGATGGACGTCGAACACGGTGTTGCTCGTCAGCCGGACCGGATCGGTGCCGGTGCCGATCAGGTAGATGTCGCCGGCGCGGTCGTCACGCCGGGAGTCGAACACGATGTGGGCCACGGGATCCACCGAGACCGTCACCGGGACCACCACCCGCCGGCCCTGCTTGTCCGTGATCGTGATGGTGCACGAGCCCTCTCCCGCTGGCCGGATGGTGAATGTCGCCACGTACTGCGAGCTCCCTGGCGCCTTTCCGGCCGGCACGCTCAGGGGGGAGACGGCGACGCAGCTCGCGTTTGAGGTGCTGGCGCTGATCAGGCCGGTGAACTGAACGCTGGCCGTGAGCGTCGCCGTCGTGGCCGGAGGGATGGTGAAGGACAGGGCGCTCGGGCTGACGGTCAGCGGGGCGGCGTTGGCCGCCTTGAGCTCGGGTGCGGTGGGGAACTCACGGTTGCACGCCGACGTCAGCGAGGCGAGCACAAGGGCGACCAGCACCGGGTCGCGGCGCCCGAAACCCGGGGCGCGACGATCGGGGTCGGAGAGGAAGGCAGGCATGCGGGGCTCCTGGTGATGGGTGCGCGTCGGCTGGACCGTGGACCTGCATCAGGAGATCGGAAAGGAAGGGGAGGTTCCGACAGGGGCCCGCCGAGGGGAGCCTAGGGCCCCATCGAGTCCACCAGCGCCTTCGCCTCTCGCGCCAGCGGGCTCTCGTCCCCGGCGCCGACGGTGAGGGCGCCGAGCGCCGCCCGGGCGTAGTGCCGGGCACTGTCGGGCGTTGCGAGCGCGACGAAGATTCGGGCCTCGAGCAGGTCCGCCTCTCCCAGGTCCCCGCTCCGCTGCTCGGCGGCCGGATCCACTCGCACCAGACCCCGGAGCGCTCGGGCCACCGCCAGGGCGCTGTCGGCCTTGCCCTGCCGCAGCGCGAGCCTGACCAGCTCCACCAGCGCGGGCCGCGATCCTAGCCAGAGCTTGCCCTCGAACCAGCCGTCCCGCCGCAGGACTGCCTCGAACCCCTGGGCCGCTCGCGTCAGGTCGCCGTCCGCCTGAGCGATCGACGCCGATACGTACAGGCTTTCGCGGGGGACCGGCTTGTGCAGCTGCGCCGCCAGTGCCAGCATGCGGGCGAACGCGCGCTGGGCGGCGTCGACCCGCCCCAGCCGGGCGTCGGTCCGCGCTTCACCGAGCATCGCCCGGCGCTCGACCTCCGGCAGCGACCTCCCGTGGGCCGAGCGCGCGGCGGCCTGATACCAGGCCAGGGCCGAGTCGAGCTCGCCGACCGTCGCCAGCTCCGTGGCGTAGTTGAATCCGATGACCGGATGTACCCCGGCGCCGGGGTCGGCCTGCCGAGCCTGCGCCAGGGCCTCGCGCAGCACGGCCAGGGCCTCGCGGTGCTCACCCACCTGAAACAGGACCAGCGCCAAGTTGGTGTTGACCGTCGAGGCGAGCGCGCTGTTGTCGAGGCCGAGCGCCGCCAGGCCCGTGCGGCTGGCGCGGTCCATCGCCAGCGATTCCCGGCTCCGTCCGACGAAGCGCAGATAGTCCGCCAGCTCGGACTGGACCACATAATACGGCAGGGTGCCGCGCGCCCCGCTGGCGTCGAGCAGTGCCGCGGCCGTGCTGTCCAGCGCCACCGCGCTGTCGGGATGGTCGTCCAGGAATGCCAACTGCGCCGCCGGGATGAGGCAGCCCACCTGGGTGGCTACGCCGGCCGGTCTCCCCCGGTCCAGGAGCAGCCGGGCGCGCGCGAGGGCCGCCCGGGCCGAGTCGGCCTGCTGCTGGTCGGTGTGAAACTGGGCGATGGCGCACGCCACTCTGGCTTGGAGCTCCCCGTCCCGGGCGCGGGTGAACAGCGCATCCGCCCGGCCCAGGAGGGCCCGCTGCTGCGAGCGCTGCTCCAGCTCGCCGTAGCGGTCGGCGAACTGCATCAGCATCGCGCCGTGCACCCGCGGATCGGCCGGCGGCCGGCGGCCCAGGGCCGCCACGCCCTTGCCGATCAGGTCGCTGAGGGAAACCCGGGTCGTGCCGATCTGGGAGATCAGCGCGGTCTGGAAGCCGCTGATCGCCTCGGCCCGCTGGGCCTGAAATAGGGCCTCGTCCCGCTCCTGGCGCGCGGCCACCGCCTGCCGCCACGTCATCGCGGTGGCACCGACCAGCGCCGCGGTGACCAGCGTTGCCGCGATGACCGAGCCGCGATGGCGGCGCACGAACTTGCCGGTGCGGTACCAGAGCGAGTCGGGGCGGGCGCTCACCGGCTCATGGCTGAGATAGCTCCGGAGGTCCGCCGTGAACGCGCCGACCGTGGCGTACCGCTCGGCGGGCGCCTTCCGCAGCGCCTTGAGCACGATGTTGTCGAGGTCGCCCGCGTAGGCCCGGCGGAGCCGGTCCGGCGAGCTGCCCCGGAGCGCCGCCGCCTCGGCGCTCACTACGGAGCTGGGACGGGCGGGGTCGGCATCAAGCGTCGCCGTGAGGTGCTCGGCCGCGGTGCGGCTCCCCTCGCCCGTCGGATGGCGCCCGGTGAGCAGCAAGGAGAGCAGGACGCCCAGAGCGTACACGTCCGTCGCGGTAGTGATCGTGTCGCCAGCGATCTGCTCGGGGGCGGCGTATTCGGGGGTGAGCGCCCGTCCGCCGGCCGCGTCCGTGAGGGTGGAGGCTTCGGCGCCGCTCCCGTCCTCCAGCAGCTTGGCGATCCCGAAGTCGAGCAGCTTCACCGTGCCGTCACCGGTCACCAGGATATTCGACGGCTTGAGATCCCGGTGGACGATCAGGTTGGCGTGCGCATGGGCCACCGGGCCGAGCACGTCGAGGAACCGGAGCAGTCGCGCCTCGGGCGTTAGCCGCTCGGCGTCGCACGCCCGGTCGATTCGCTCGCCCTGCACGTACTCGAGCACGAGATAGGGCTGCCCCTCATCGGCCACCCCGGCGTCGAGCAGCCGCGCGATGCCCGGGTGGCTGAGCCGCGCGAGCAGGGTGCCTTCCCGGCGGAAGCGCTCCGCGCCGACGGGATCGAGCAGCGCCAGGTTGAGCAGCTTGACGGCCGCCGTCCCTTCGTACCGGCCGTCACTCCGGCGGGCGAGCCACACGGTGCCCATGCCGCCCTGGCCGAGCGGCCGCTCCAACGTCCACGCGCCGAGCCGCCGCCCGGACAATCCGGGGCCTTCGGCCTCGCGGGCCCCTCCAGGGGCCTGGGACAGGAACCCGCGGGCATCGAGCGCGGGCTCCTCGGCCAGCAGCCGCTCGAGCT
>JBBRGH010000038.1:0-13714 GCA_038240915.1 Gemmatimonadales bacterium
CGGGGCGAGCCCGTAGTGCTCAGCGTGGCTGTCGCAGCACCCGGGCCGACCGAAGTGCGGGAGCTCGGCGGCGCACGTCCCTCCGGAATGATACAGGATGGCGTCGGCATCGCTCAGCCTGAGGCCGCCGCCCACAAAGGCGACGATCAGCAGGAGCGCCTGCACCCGACGCGCGAAGGGCGGTCCTTGTATCGAGTCTACGGGGTCATGCCCGGCGTGTCCACTGGGGCCGCGTGTACGGCACCGTACGTGTTCGTCCATCCCCTTGTGCCCGGTCCGGGCGCCCCTCAAATTGGGTTTGGCCGCCGTTCAGGATACGCCTGAAGTCGCCCCCTGATCGGGGAGGTGCGCCAGCCAATTCCAGCTTCGACGACGTCCCCCCGAGAGTCGACCCATGAGTGCGAGCGCGGCCAACGCCGGGGCCGAGCCTGATCTGTTCACGGGTGGCGGGGCAATGGGCGATCTCATGCGCGCCCACGACTGGGCGGCGACCCCGCTGGCTTGCCCGAGCCGGACGATGGTGGCGCGCACGCTGGAGCTCGATGGCTACGATGTGCTGCAGGCGGACAACGGACGCGAAGCGTTGACGTGCCTCGCCGGGGTGCTCCGGTGGATCTGGTCATCAGCGATATCATCATGCCCGAGATGGCGGGGAACGAGTTTGCCGGCCGACTCGAGGAGGAGTACCCGGGGCCTCCGGTGCTATGGAATTCCGGATACCCCCGGGGATGCACTCCCGGCGACGCCCTGAATGACCGGCTGACGTTCCTGCAGAAGCCGATCCCGCCGGACGTGCTCGCGGCGACCGTATGCGAGATCCTCGGCCAGAGCCGGCGCTGATGTCGGCGCGCGCGGGGTCGGGTCGGTTGATCAGGCCTGTCGCGCGGGTGTCGCACGCGTCCCCGCGCGTCCTCACCATCATCACCTGCGCCGCCATCCTCGGCGTGGGGGTCGTGGCGGCCGCCCTGGCCCTTTCACGCGACCGGGCTGGCGAGGCCGTGGAACATTCCCACGAGGTCATGCGATCGGCGGAGGAATCCCTCCACGGGCTGATCGATGCGGAGTCCGGGCAAGCGTGGGTTCTCCTCACCCGGACGCCGGCGTACCTCGAGACCTTTCGTGACGGCGAACGGGCGAGCATTACGGGGCGTGACCGCCTGAAAGCCCTGACCGCCGACAACCCGGCGCTCCGCGGGCCCGTCGGCACGCTCGATCGGCTTTCGGGAGCGAAGCTCGCCGTGCTTCATCGAACGATCGAGCTCGGCCTGAGCGGGGCCGACAGCGCGGCCACGGCGGTCGTGCGCACGGGCTACGGGAAGCTGGTCATGGATTCCGTCCGGGCGGAGGTGGGGGCCATCGGGCGGACGGAGCAGCGCCTGCTCGACGAACGCCGGGCGACGGAGCGCCGGCTCCGAGGCTGGCTGCTTGCGGCCCTGGGTGTCGGGATGCTGGTGACCGGGATACTCGCATCCGCGGCGGGCCTGAGCTCCGCGCGCGCGCTGCGCCGTGAGCACGAGCTGAACAGCAGGCTTACTGACCTCAACAAGGCACTCCAGGACGCCAACGCGGAGCTCGAGGTCGCCAACGAGGAAATGCACTCGGCCAACGAAGAGGTCGCCAGTAGCAACGCCAGACTGGAAGCGGCGCGGAGCGAGATCGAGACCAACCGCGGCATGCTGCAATCGATCATCGAGGGAACACCCGATGCGGTCTTTCTCAAGGACCGGTCTCTTCGCTACCTAGTGGTCAACGAGGGGGCGGCGCGCGTGCTCGGCGGCACCCCGCAACAAGTCCTCGGCAAGACCGACCCCGACTTGTTCCCGCCCGAGGTCCTGGCGTGGCTGGTGCCGCAGGACCGGCGCATCATGGACACCGGCCAGACCGAGGTGGTCGAGGAACAGGTCGACGTGGCCGGCAAGCAGCGCTGGTTTCTGACCACCAAATCACCGTGGCGGGACGAGCGCGGACGGATCGTCGGCCTCATCGGTATTGCCCGGGACATCACGGAGCGGCGGGACATGGAGCTGCGCCTTCGACAGGTCGGCCGGCTCGAGGCCGTGGGCCGACTGGGGGGCGGCGTCGCGCACGAGGTCAACAACCAGATGACCGTGGTGCTCGGATACACGGCCTTTCTCCTGCAGCGTGACGACCTGGCGGACAGTGTGCGCGAGGACGTGCGAAGCATCCGCCACGCGGCCGAGCGCTCGGCAAAGACCACCTCGCAGCTCCTGGCCTTCAGCCGGCGCCAGTTCTTCCGGTCGCAGGTGCAGGACGTGCACGCCGTGATCCGGCAATTCGCACCCGTGCTGCAGCGGACGCTGACGGAGACCCAGACGGCGGAGCTTCGGCTGCACGATGGGACGCTCGAGGTCAACGTCGACCGCGGCCAATTGGAGGAGGTGCTGTTGAATCTCACCATCAACGCGGTGGATGCGATGCCCGATGGCGGGGTGCTGATGATTTCCACCGCGCCGGTCGCGCTCACCGCGGAGTATGTCCAGCTCCGGCGCGAGGTCTCGGTCCGGCCGGGCAGATACGTGATGCTGGTCGTGAGCGACACCGGCTCGGGTATGAACCCGGAGACCATCGCGCACGCGTTTGAGCCGTTCTTCACGACCAAACCCATCGGTAGAGGGACCGGCCTCGGCTTGTCGAGCGTCTACGGGATCGTGAAGCAGTCCGACGGCTACATCTGGCTCTACAGCGAGCCCGGGCAGGGTACCACGGTGAAGATCTATATCCCGGAGGTCTCGCAGTCCGCACCTGCGGCACCGGCCCCGACGGAGCGCGACGTGTCACGTGTGACGGGCCGTGTCCTGGTGGTGGAAGACGACCAGGTTGTGCGTCACATGATGGTTCGCGCTATGGAGGAGGTGGGATTCACCGTGCTCGAGGCTGCGGATGGGGAGAAGGCACTCGCGCTCATCCGGGAGGACCCGGGGGCGCTCGATCTCGTGGTCACCGACATCGCCATGCCGGGGATGGATGGCCGCCGCCTGGCGAGCGCCGTCGCCAACCTGCGGCCGTTGTTGCCGGTGCTAACGACATCCGGCTATACCGACGACGAGATCGTACGGCGGGGGATGCTGGATGCGTCGGTGCCGTTTCTGCAGAAGCCTTTCGCGCCGGATGAACTGGTGGCGCGGGCTCGAGATCTGGTGGAGGGGACGCGGCGGTGATCCCGCGCACCCGTGGGCTCGGTGGGCTGCAATTTCGGAAGTCGAGCCGAGGCGGACGCTGAACGGGCGATTGGGCCAACATCCCGCCACGGGTCCGACGCGGGGGGCACCCCGAGGGGGCGTCGGCCTCAGTGCTCCGCCACGAGCTGGCGACACCGAGGGTATCGTCCTTAGTTCATCCCACGCCGGGTTTACCCGGAGCAGCCGCTGGGCGATCGAGGACGGGATCGCGAGCAGGCTATCGAGCTTGTCGAGCGGCGTCCTGCCGGCCGGTGCCGCTCTCGATGAGGGCGAGCGCGGCGAGCATGCTGCCACCTCGATAGGCGTCGCGCGTGACAGAAAGGAGCCGCACGGCAGCTTAACCCTCCCGATTCGCCTCCGGGGCACGCCCGAGGTACGAGTAGCGCGTCCAAAGCGTGGCGTGAAATTGGCCGGTGCCAGTCACGCTCGCACCTACAACTTCGCCTGCGGGGTTGATCCCGCCGACCTGGTTGAAATCACCGCCAAGCGTGCCCAGCTCGGTGACGACGCCGTCCGTCCAGAGAACGGCAACCGGCTTCAGCGCTGCTGTGGTGATCGAGCCGCGGGGTAGAGAACCCCGGAAGCGGCGAGGTGCTCGGCGAGTGCATCGAGCGGGATGCCAGTCGGCAGCCCTGGGCGTCCCGGAGCACTTCCACGAAAGCTGAGATATTGCGGTCGTTCGACATGCTGGCTTCCGATCAGTTGAACGGGAGCTGCGACCTATCCCAGCCTGAGCCGTCTTGATCTTTCGAGGACTGCAGAGTCGCGACGCCTTCTGCCGGCTGTCTGCATCAGCCCTGTGAAAAACAGAAAGGCCGTCGCGCAGAGCGTGACGGCCTCTCTCATCCTCGACAACGGCTAATTGCCACCGAGACGTATACCGACGGTAATCGGAATGAACTTCGTATTTGGACCATTCGTAAACACGTCGTGGAATCGGCCTTCGGCGAAGAAGCCGACGCCCCGCGCCTTGATGTCGAATCCGGCACCCGCATTCAGGCCGAAATCGGTAGCGGTATTACCTGTGTTGCCAACGCCTGACCAGCCACGTTGTTGCCGCCCACCAGCTTGAAATCATAAATGCCGGCCCGGCGATCAGATATGGACGGAACTTACTGTCCTCGGCGGTCTTGAACTTGTAGATGAGATTGCCGGTGCCCATAAGGATCTGGTTGGTGCGATTCCCGACCGCCGCATCCTGCTTGAGGCGGTGGTACCGTTCGTCGATCCGGATTCCCAGTGGAAACGACGATGGCGCGAACGAGACGCCGACGAGCCCATGGTAGCCAGGCCAGACGCGCCGGCTCGGTGCGTCGGTGTGCATGACGTAGAGATCCGTCGGGTTCCCGTTCCGCACCGACTTGAACACGATCCGCGAGTCGTTCGGCGACCAGATCGGATGGGAATCGTGTGCGCCGACATCCTGGCTGACGCGCGTCGGGCCGCCACCGTCGGCGTTCATCACGTACACCTTCGGGACGCCTGCCTGATCCGTTAGACGCTTCGCCGGCCACGGCCCGTGATGGCGTGATAGAGCACGAGCACCACGATAGCGCCGATGGTCGCTACGACAAGGCTGTACACGTTGAGTCCCGTCGTTCCCGCCGCCCCGAATTGATTGAACAGAAACCCGCCCACGACTGCTCCAACGATGCCGAGAACGATGTCCATGACGACGCCTTCCCCGGATTTGTTGACGATCTTGCTACCCAGGAATCCGGCGATCAGACCGAGGATGATCCACGCGAGAATCGACATGATATTGCCTCCAGTATGGGGAACCTGCGGGACCTACTCGTCCGTCTCCTCCGGCGAGACGGCCTCTACGTTGATGCCTTCGGCCAGCCCGGTCAACAGCTTGTCCGTTTTTTCGCCCTCCTCATTCAGGGCTGCTGCAACAGGTCGGCTTGATTCTGCCGCGCCAGGAGTGGGGGCCACGTCCGCACCTTTCCAAGTGCACGTCACGCAATCCGGCGCTATGAGTTAGACAATGTGCGATTCATGCCGATTGGATGCGGTGACCAGGATTACATAGGGCTCTCTCCGGCCGGGCGTGGGAAGCGTGCCTGACGAACCTTCGGGCGGGCCTCACTGGGCGGACTCGATCCTGGAGTCAAGCGGGTGGGTGCGATCGGCTTGTACGCCGGTGTCCCCCCTGCCGCACGCTCCGCCGGCGGCTCGGTCGGCCCCCGGGCGGGGTAGCGGCGTCCTGTCTAATTCATAGATTGACCGTATCGCCTGCGCCCAGGCCGGTACCCACTCCAATCATCGAGCGGGCGGCGTGCGATCGAATTGCCGGCGCCTCGAGCGCGGCGAGAGCCTTGCCGCGTCCTACCACTGCCGGTCGCGCAACCTCATTTTGGCGGTGCCCGGTTGCTGCTGAACGCGTCAACTACGATTTTCCACTGCGCGTCCACTTTCTTCAGGACGTTCAGGTACTTGCCTTCGTGCTTTATGGTGTGGCCTTTCGCGTCGGCGTAAGACACTGAATAGTTTCCCGCGTCGTAGGCCATCGAGCCGTCATCAGAAAACCTGATCGTTTCTGACCCGCCGGTCATCGCCAACTTCGGGAGTTTCACAAACTCTTGATTGTAGTTCAGGATCGCATCATGTCCCACGAGAGGAGGAGAATACTCGGGCATCGATACGGCGTCATTGGCATACGTCGCGGAAAGTGCGTTCGCGTCCCTCGCCTTCACACCGGCGAAGAAGTCCTCATCGTTCTTGCGAATTGCGGCCTCGGCGGCCTTGCTATCGAACGGCGCCGCCATCGCCGCACTTCGGTCCTCGCTCTTGTCATCGGTATCCTTTCGCGCGCAACCCGCGAGGACTGTCCATAGCGCGAATAGAGCAACAATCTTGTCACGGCTCTTCACCACAACCTCCACAGAAGAGGGATCTGGAAACACACGCTCTGCGCCTCGTGCGGGTAATCCTGACCGATGGCTGAGAGCTTGCCCGCGGGAAGTGCGCCCAGGCTTTCAGAAGCAGTCGCGTGGTGCGCTTGCGCGTATACCAGTGCCGTCAGGGGTGCCAGGAGCAACGCGGGCAGCGGCGGTGAACGGAAAGGTGCCGGCAGCGGGTCCTAGACACACTATTGTGTGACCGACTGTCAGCAGATCTCCAGCCCCTCCTCGACGATCGGGGCGATCGGGTTGCGGTCGAGGACCTCAGAGCAGCTCGTCTAGGCCGCTCATGCGCAGGAGTCTGGCATACCGCGGGTCCACGGCCAGCCCTCGCCGATCGAACGGGAGATCGCACAGCACCCGACGCAGCCGCCCCGGTCGCCGATGATACGCCCGCTCCACCCAGTCCATCGCCTCCGTCCACCGGCCCAGCTCCGCCAGCACCACGATGATCCGATCCGGCGCCTGCCGGGTGCCTTCATCGACGAACGGATCCTCCCGCGTCGCGTTCGCCAGCAGCTCCTCGAGGTCGCGTTCCAGGTCGCGCGCGCGGGCCACCCCGGGGCCCTCCAATGCTTCGTGGTAGCGCCCCATCGCCATCAGCACGTCCGCGATGCCGACCTTGGCGAACGGAGCGCCGGGATCCAGCAGGTTGGCCCGGGTCATCGCAGCCAGTGCCTCGTCGAAGCGCCCCGCGATCTTGAGCCAGCTGCCCCAGTGCCGGTGGCTGAGCGGATTCTCCGGCGCGAGCTCGGCGCCGCGCCGAAGCTCGTCGCCGGCGCCGCTGAAGTCGTCGTCAAGGTAGAGGAAGCCGGCGCCCAGGGATGTATGCGGCTCGCCCACCCTGTCGTCCGCCGCGATCGCGCGGAAGCGGAGGTCGCGGGCCCAGCGGGTCGCCTCATCGAGCGGCCGATAGCCGCGCAGTCCCTGCACCGTTATTGCGTCGGCGAGCACTGCCATCACGCGCGCGTCATCGGGGGCGAGGACCAGTGCCCGCTCGAGGTAGATGACGGCGAGCTGCAGCTTGTCCCTCCCCGCCTCGCCCCCGTGCGATCCCCGCTGAAAGAATTGGCGGCCGCGCTCGAACGCCTCCGCCGCCGCTGCATCATTCGGTCGGTACGCCGCGGAGGGAAGGCACGCCGTGACCGGTTCGCGCTCCGGGACGGCCGCTTCGCGCCCGCTAGGGACCTGTCGGAGCGCGTCCAGCAGCACCGAGGCCGACGCCGGCCGGTCTTGGGGGTCGAGCGCCAACAGGCGGTCGATCGCGCGCGCCACGTGGGCGGGAAGGCCGGGGCACTGCTCAAACACCGACGGCGGCGGCTCCGTGAGCCGTCGGGCTACGATGGCCATCGGGGTCGGCGCCAGGTGAGGTGGGGTCCCGGTGAGCATCTCGAACAGGACGCAGCCGAGACTGTAGAGGTCGCTGCGGGCGTCGATCGCTGGATCGGCCAGCGCCTGCTCCGGGCTCATGTTCGCCACGGTGCCGACGACGAGACCGGGCTCGGTCATCGCCGGCCCACGGGTCACGCCGGTCTCGATGCCGGCGAGCGGCTTGGCGATGCCGAAGTCCGCCACGATGGCTCGCCCCGCCTGACAGAATATGTTCTCGGGCTTGATGTCGCGGTGCATCAGTCCCTGGCCGTGCGCATAGGCGAGAGCCTCCGCCACGTCGCTGCCGAGCCGGACCACCTCTGCCCAGTCCAGCGCCCCCTCGCGATCCAGCCGCGTGCGCAACGTCTCCCCGTCGATGAACGGCATGACGTAGAACAGCCGGTCGTTGGTGCGCCCCGTGTCGAAGAGGGGGACGATCGAGGGGTGCACCAGGCGCGCGGTGAGCCGGATCTCCTGCTCGAACCGATCGGTGCCGAGATGCAGGGCGGGGGCCACGAGCTTGACCGCGACGTGCCTTCCAAGCAAGCCATCGTGCGCCAGATATACGGTCGCCATGCCACCCCGGCCCAGCTCACGTTCGATCGTGAACCGCTCGCCAAGCCACGGCAGGGGTAGGGACATGCCGGAGAGAGATAGTCCGGCGCCGGAGCCCGCGCCAGAGGCCGCGATGCCGTCTAGCCCACCGGGACCGAGAGCGTGCTCTGCGTGAGGCACGCCAGCTAATCCAGCTCCGTCAGGGGCCGGAGGCCTCTCCCGGAGCGCGCGCCGGTTCACTCACGCTGGGTGTCTTGTTCGCGAGGTACCTCACGGAAGGCAAGTACCTCGCGGACGGCTCATTGAAAACCGAACCCTATTTGCGGCATATCGCGGTCGCGGGTCGTATCTCGCATGCCACTCTGGCGAGGATCTCGCCGTCGCCGATTTGACCCCCGCGCAGCTCAGGCACTACGTCCGCCTGCGGCGAGACGGCAGCATTACGGGCGTACCTGTGCGGACAAATGCCATTCAGCGAGAGCTGACCATCCTCAAAGGCGCGCTGAATGGGGCACGGGGTGTGTACGAAGGGCGGGAACCATTGCTGACGCACCACCAGCTCGAGGCGTTTCATTTTCTCAGCGAGCGAGACCCTTGGCGTCCGGTCGTCGGCGACACGACGACCGCAGCGCTCCTCGCCGTCGCCGATCCAGTGCATCCGTATCTTCGCACCTTGATTCTGTTGGCCCGGACCACCGGCCGGCGGCTCAGTGCCGTGCTGGGGCTTCGGTGGGAGAGGATATCAACTTCGACGACGGCACCATCCGGTGGCGCGCCGAGCACGATATACTCCGCCGGACCTCTGTGGTGCCGGCGGCGCGAGCCACTCTGGAAGAGCTGCGGCGCTTCCGGACCGTGTTGCCAGGGGTGGGGGAAGCTCCGCTGTTTCCGCATCCAAAGCAGATGCGGCACGGCGGCGGGCCGATCACCCGGCCTCTGGCAGCGTATTGGCTCAGACGCGCCTACGAGGCATCTGGGGCACCGAAACCCGCCGGGAGCTTGTGGCACGCCTTCCGGCGGCTCTGGGCGACCGAGCGGAAGCAGCTCCCCGTGAAGGATGTGGCAGCGGCCGGACGGTGGAAGGACATCACCACGCTGCTTGAGTGCTATCAGCAGCCGGACGACGTCACTTTGCGCGCTGTCGTGGATTACCTGCCACCGCAGACGAAGGCAGCGACGCCCCGCTTCCAAGCGCGCGGCAGATCACAAAAGTTCCTCACACACTAACTCACACACTCCGCAAATAGGCGAAGCCCGGCAACGTCTAAGTCGTTGCCGGGCTTCATTGCCCCTCCTGGGCTCGAACCAGGACTCTCCTGATCCAGAGTCAGGCGTGTTGCCAGTTACACCAAGGGGCAGTGCTTGCCTTCAATTGTCATGGAGCTGAGGGGGATCGAACCCCTGACCTCTGCAGTGCGATTGCAGCGCTCTCCCAGCTGAGCTACAGCCCCAGGGGCCCTCCCGCGAGGTCGTAAAGCTAGCCCCCGGAGTCGGGCCCGTCAACGCTCGCCAACGAACGCTCCGGCTTTGCCTTACGCGAGCCCGGCCCGCCGCCCGCCGCGTTCCTTCCCGCCCCAGTCTCGGCAGCGGCCGCCCTAACCCGAAGTCCCCATCCCCCGCTAGATTTCCCCGTCCTCAACCCGGGCCACTCCCACGGACAGCGATCTGCGCGACAGACTCCAGCGCGCCCTCGGCGCCGCCTACCGGCTCGAGCGGGAGCTCGGGCAGGGCGGCATGGCCACGGTCTACCTGGCCGAGGACCTGAAGCACGACCGCAAGGTCGCGGTGAAGGTCCTCCGCCCCGAGCTGGCCGCCGCCCTCGGCCCCGACCGGTTCACCCGCGAGATCCGGATCGCCGCCCGGCTGCAGCACCCCCACATCCTGCCCCTGCTCGACTCGGGCCAGGCCGACGGCTTCCTCTTTTACGTGATGCCCTACGTCGACGGCCAGAGCCTGCGCGACCGGCTGGCCCGCGAGGGCGAACTCCCGGTCCACGAGGCCGTCCGGCTCCTGGTCGAGATCACCGACGCCCTCGCCTTCGCCCATGCCCAGGGCGTGGTCCACCGGGACATCAAGCCCGACAATATCCTCCTCTCCGGCCGCCACGCCCTGGTGATGGACTTCGGCGTGGCCAAGGCGGTGAGCGAGGCGACCGGCCGCCACACCCTCACCAGCGTCGGCGTCGCGCTCGGCACCCCTGCCTACATGGCCCCCGAGCAGGCCACCGCCGACCCCAACATCGACCACCGGGTGGACATCTACGCCGTCGGCGTGATGGCCTACGAGCTGCTCAGCGGCCGGACGCCATTCCAGGGGCTCACCCCGCAGCAGATGCTCGCCGCCCACGTGACTGAGGACCCGGCTCCGGTGGGACGCTACCGGCCCTCGCTCTCGCCCGCGCTGCAGGCCGTGGTCATGCGCTGCCTGGCCAAGCACGCCTCCGATCGGTGGCAGACCGCACAGGACCTGCTGGCCCAGCTCGAGCCGCTGATGACGCCGAGCGGCGGGATGACGCCGGCGCAGACGCAGCCGATCTCGGCGGCGACGGCCCCCGCGCCGACGGCGGAGGCCACGGCCGGCAAGCGCCTGCTCCCCTGGGCGCTGCTCGGCGGCGCGGTGGCCGTGCTGGCCGGCGGGGCCGTCTTCCTCACCCGCGGACGGAATGACGAGCTGGCCCTTGGCCGCCGCACCCAGGTGACCCGCGACCCCGGCCTCGAGATGGACGCGGCCATCTCGCCCGATGGAAAACTGGTGGCCTACGCCTCCGGCCCTTCGGGCGACGAGAAGATCTACGTCCGCCAGATCGACGGCGGCGGCACCGTGCCCCTCACGCCAGGCGTCCAGGGCGAACTCCGCCGGCCCCAGTGGACGCCGGACGGCTCGCGGATCGCCTTCCAGTCGCCCCGCGGGATCGAGCTGGTCCCGGCGCTCGGCGGGGTGCCCCGGCTCCTCATCGCGTCGCCCGCGCCCGACACCGCGGCCGACCTGGCCTGGTCGCCCGACGGCAAGCGCTTCGTCTACCGGCTGGCCGCCGGGCTCTTCATCCGCGCCACCGACGGCGGACCGTCGCGCCAGCTTGCCGTCGGCAAGGAGCTGTTCGGCACGGCCTGGTCGCCCGACGGACGCTGGATCGCCTACGTGGCCGGCAACGCGCAGTTTCTCTACGGGGTCCGCTCGCAGCTCGGCAACCTCGCGCCCAGCGCCGTGAGGGTGGTGCCGGCCGAAGGCGGCACCCCGGTCGAGGTGGCGGGGGGACCGTCGCTCAACCTGAGTCCGGTCTGGCTGCCGCACGGCCGCGCGCTGCTCTTCGTCTCCAGCCAGGACGGCGGCCGGGACATTTACCGGGTAGCCCTCGGCTCCGACGGGCACCCCGCGGCCCCGGCGCGGCGGCTCACCACGGGCCTCGACGCGGTGACGGTGAGCGTGACGCCGGGGGGCCGGCGGCTGGCCTACTCTGCCTTCACCCAGACCGCCAACGTGTGGGCGATCGACGTGCCGGCCGGCGCGCCGGTCTCGGCCCGGACGGCGCGGCCGGTGACCACGGGCAATCGGATCATCGAATCGTTCAACGTCTCGGCCGACGGCAAGTGGCTGGCGTTCGACTCCGACCAGAACGGGAACCAGGACATCTTTCGCCGGCCGCTGGCCGGCGGGCCCGAGGAGCAGCTGACCAGCGACCCGGGCGACGACTTCCAGCCCCACTACTCGCCCGACGGCAGCGAGATCGGCTTCCACGCCTTCCGCGGCAGCAGCCGAGATGTGTTCGTCATGCCGGCGGCGGGCGGCGACGCCCAGGCCGTGGTGGCGACGCCGGCGGAGGATCGCGATCCGGGCTGGTCGCCCGACGGGCGGCGGATGTCGTTCTCGTCCGACATGACCGGCCGCTACGAGATCTACACCGTGGCCCGGCAGGGCAGCGGCTGGGCCAAGCCGGTGCAGCTGACCCACGACGGCGGGATCTTCCCCTTCTGGATGCCCGGGCACTCGATCATCTTCGGGTGGACCCGCGGCCCGGAACTGGTGTCACCCGACGACGGCAAGGTGACCCCGCTGCCGATGACCGGGCCGCTGGCCGGCCGGCAGGCCGACGCCTTTGCCTACACCTGGGCGCCGGACGGGCGGCACGTGTACGCGGTGGTCTCCGGCGATACGATTCCCTACCAGACGCTGTGGAGTGTCCCGCTCGACGGCGAGCCGCCCCGTCCCCTGGTCCAGTTCGACGACCCGCTCACCAGCTTCGGCCGGGGTGCGTTCTGCGGGCTCGGCACCACGATCTACTTCACCATGCTCAGGTCCGAAGCGGACGTCTGGGTGGCCGAGCTGTCCCGGCCCTGACGACCGTCCTGGTGACCCCTGTCACCGCTTGCCGTTCCCATGCGGTAGATTGTGTCCTCGTCTCAGTAACGGGCACCACACCGAATCGAGGCTGCCATGAAGATCGCGGGACTCGCCACCATCGCCGTCGTGACCCTGGCCCTGAGCACCCCCGCGCCTGCCCGGGCCCAAGGGACCGGGACCTTCGAGTTCGGCGCCTTCGGCCAGGCCAGCTACTTCGACCGCTCGCTCGGCCTGCAGCAGGGGAAGGGCGGTCCCGGCGCCCGGCTTGGCATCTTCCTCAGCCGGAACCTCGAGATCGAAGGGGAGGGCGCCTTCGTGCCCACGCCGGGGCGGGAGGACACCCTGGTGTACTACGTCCCGCTCCGGGCCCGCCTGCTGCTCAACGTCCCGACCGGGGAACACACCGCGCTGCTGCTGGGGGGCGGCTACGTTCACACCCTGTACCGCCACGACGCCCACGCGAGTGACGACGGCATCACCGCGCTCGCCGGGGTCCGGCTGGGCATCCGCGGGCTGCCCTCGATCCGGCTTTCGACCTACGCCGACTACATGCCCTCGCCGGCCAACGGCGTCTCCAACAACCTCAACTGGGGCGTCCAGCTGGGCCTGAGCTGGATGTTCGGCCGGAACGCCCCGGTCTGGGAGGGACCGAGCGGAGACACCGGCGCGCCGCGGGTTCAGCGGTCCGACTCGGCGATCGCGGCGGATTCGCTGGCGGCGCTCCGGGCCGATTCCCTCCGGCTCAACGCCGAGCGGGCCACGGCCGACTCCGCCCGGGCCCAGGCCGCGCGCGACAGCGTGACCACCGCCGCCAAAGCCGACAGCCTCAAGGCCGCGCAGGCGGAGCTGGCCCGGCGGGCGCAGGCGCTGCAGGACAGCATGACGACGGCGGCCCGGAACGACAGCATCCAGACGGCGGCGCTGCGCCAGAGCCTCAAGGCGGAGCGGGACCGGGCGCGGATCGCGGCGATCAAGGACAGCCTGTCCCGGGTGGCCCTGCGCGACAGCCTCCGGGCAATGACCGCGGCCAAGAACACCCGGGTGACCCTGCGCGGCGTCAACTTCGAGGTCAACAAGGCGGTGCTGCTGCCGGAGTCGCGGGACATCCTCGGCGACGTGGCGCAGTCGCTGGTGGCCAACCCGGTGGTGACCGTGGAGGTGGCAGGTCACACCGACAATACCGGGCCGCGGGCGCTTAACGACAGCCTGTCGCTGGCCCGGGCGGAATCGGTCAAGGCCTTCCTGATCGAGCGCGGGGTCGGGGCCGACCGGATGACGGTCCACGGCTACGCCTGGGACCAGCCGGTGGCGAGCAACAAGACGGCCTCCGGCCGAGCGCAGAAC
>JBBRGH010000039.1:0-13394 GCA_038240915.1 Gemmatimonadales bacterium
TGATGCACCGCGGCCGGGTGGTGCACGATTTCAACGGGATCCGGAAGCGCCGACTCCGGGTGGATGACCTGATGGCGCTGTTCGATGAGGTGCGCGGGGCGGAGCTGCTGGACGACTCGACGGCGGCGATGCTGGCGCGGAGCTACGTCTGAGCTCCGCGCCCGCGGGTCAGTAGGCGGCGATCTCGACGATCGCCTCCTGGAGGTCGTCCACCTGGGGCAGGATCACGTCCTCCAGATCGGGCGCGTAGGCCACGAAGGTGTCGGTCGAGGCCACCCGGCGCACCGGCGCGTCGAGGAAGCTGAACATCTCGTCGGCGATCCGCGCCGAGATCTCCGAGCCGTAGCCCCACGACAGCGAATCCTCGTACGCCACGATGACCCGGTTGGTCTTCCGGACCGACTCGCGGATCGTCTCCCAGTCCACCGGCGAGAGCGAGCGCAGGTCGATCACCTCGGTGCTCACCCCGTGCTGCTCCTCCGCCCGCTTAGCCGCCGACAGCGTCCGCTGCACCAGCGCGCCGTAGGTCACCACCGTCAGGTCGGTGCCGGGGCGGACCACCTTGGCCTTGCCCAGCGGGATCATGAAGTTCGGACCCGGGTTGGGCGCCTTGTTGTAAGTCTGGCGGTAGAGATGCTTGTGCTCGAGAAAGAGCACCGGATCCTCGCACCGGATGGCGGTGCGGAGCAGGCCGTTGGCATCGAGCGCGGTGGACGGGCACACCACCCGGAGCCCCGGCACGCCGGTGAAGATCGCGGCACCGGTCTGCGAGTGGTAGACCGACCCGCCCTTGAGGTATCCGCCGTAGGTGACGCGCACGACCACCGGCGCCGAGAACGCGTTGTTGGACCGCCAGCGCATGAGCGCCAGCTCGTTCCGGAGCTGCATGTACGCCGGCCAGATGTAGTCGAAGAACTGGATCTCGACCACCGGCTTGAGCCCGCGGGTGGCGAGCCCGATGGCCCGGCCGATGATGTTGGCCTCGGCCAGCGGCGAGTTGTACACCCGGTCGCCGCCGAAGGCGCGCTGCAGGCCCCAGGTGACCTTGAAGACGCCGCCCTTCCCCTTCACGTCGCCCAGGTTCCCTTCCCGGCTGCAGTCGGCCACGTCCTCGCCGAAGACCACGATCTTCGGGTCGCGGGCCATCTCGTCGCGGAGACAGATGTTGAGCAGATCCACCATGGTGGTCGGATCGCCCGCGAAGCGGGGGTCGTCCTCGGTGTCGAACTGCTCGGACGTGGGATCGACGTCGGGCGAGTAGACGTAGTGGTAGATCGTGTCGGTGCCCGGCTGGGGCGAGGCCAGCGCCACATCGGCCGCGACCTGGACCTCCTCCGCCACCTGGGCCGCGATCTGATCGAGCTCGGCCTGGCTGGCGATGGCCTGCTCCAGGAGATACCGGGGGAACCGGTTGAGCGGATCCCGCTCGGCGTCGGCCTGCCGCTCGGAGGCAGGCCGGTACTGGACCTCGTCGTCCGAGAGCGAATGGCTGTAGGGGCGGATGACCTTGGCGTGCACCAGCGCCGGCCCCTTCCGGGTCCGGGCGTACTCCACCGCCTTGGTCATGACGTCGTAGGAGGCCAGCACGTCGCAGCCGTCCACTTCCTGGATGAACAGGCCGGGGAAGCCGGTCAGCAGCTTCGAGATCGAGCCGCCCGGGGTGTTGACCTCGACCGGGACCGAGATCGCGTAGCCGTTGTCCTCGACCAGGAAGACCACCGGCAGCTTGAGGTTGGTGGCGCTGTTGAGCGCCTCCCAGAACTCGCCCTCGCTGGTGGTGCCGTCGCCGGTGGTGCAGAGCACCACCTCGTCGCCGTGCATCACCTCGTCGCGGTCGGCGATGCCATCGATTCGGGAGTAGCGGAGCCAGGCCTCGGCGCAGCCGACGGCCTGGAGGAACTGGGTTCCGGTCGGGCTCGAGGCGCTGACGATGTTGAGCGCCTTGTGGCCCCAGTGGGACGGCATCTGCCGCCCGCCCGAATTGGGATCGTCGGCCGCGCCCACGGCCGAGAGCAGCTGCTCGGTGGCCGTCATCCCCAGACCGAGGCAGAGGGCGCGATCGCGGTAGTAGGTATAGAACCAGTCGTAGGCGGGGCGGAGCGCCCGGGCGGCGGCGACCAGGACCGCTTCGTGGCCCGCGCCCGAGATCTGGAAGAAGATCTTGTTCTGCCGCTTGAGCTGGATCTCCTTGTCGTCGATCCGCCGCGCCAGCAGCATGGTCCGGTACAAGTCGAGCAGGTCCGCCTTCTCCAGCTTGGCGGACGCGCGGGCGCGGGGGGAGGTACGTGTGGCCATCGCACTCGGGGGACGGGGGTCGCGGTCGCCGGCTGCCTCGATCGAGGCGAAAGATAGCCCCGGCATCGGCACCCGGGGAGTCAGTTCTGCCAGTCCCCCGACTTCACCTCCGCCAGCACGCCCTCGAGATCGTTGAACCGCACGGCCTTCGGCTGCGCCGGCATGGGCGGCAGCTCGATGTCGGCCCGGGCCCCGGTGACCTTGACCCGGACCCGGGCCACCCGGTCCTTGCCCAGGTCCACCGTCACCGGCACGTACATCAGAAAGGTCTCGGGTACTCCCTCCTGGCGCACCTGGAGCCGGACCCGGTACTGGCCGTCGTCCCGCTGGTCGATTCGGGAGGCCACCCGGTACGTCGGCAGCGCGCTGCCGTAGACCCACTGGTCGAAGAACCACCCCATGTCGGCGCCGGTGTGCCGCTCGACCACCCGGCGGAAATCGGCGGTAGATGCCCGCTTGCCCTGATAGCTCCGGTAGAAGTCCTGCATCGTCTCGGTGAAGCGATCCTCGTTCATGGTCTTGAGATCCAGCATCAGCATCCGGAGCATGTGCACCACCCAGGCGCCCTTCTTGTAGACGATGGTGCTGTAGTCGTCCACGTCGGGATCGCGCGACGACTGCACCCGCTGGCCGAGCGAGATCGGCCCCGGGACGTCCTTCCGGAGGAAAATCGACGAGCGGTACTGCCGCAGCATGCCGAAGTACTTGTCGTTGCTGTGACGGGCCGTCTGCATGTACCAGAGGCCCGAGAACTCGGCGAAGCCCTCGCTCAGCCATCGGTCGTGGTAGGTCAGGTAGTCCACGCCGATGCCCCACCACTGGTGCGCCACCTCGTGGGCCCGGAACACCTCGTCGCCGCCCTGGTCGTCGGTCAGCTGGAAGGTGGTCCACGACAGGTGGAGCATGCCCGGGAATGCCTCGCCGTGGGGCTCGGGAATCTCGGTGGCGTAGAAGTGCTTGATGTCGGTGGGGCCATAGACGCCCTGAAAGAACTGCAGGCTCCGGGTGACGTCGTTGCCGACCGTCTCCCGCATCTTGGACTGCTGTGCCAGGTGATAGTCGCGGACCAGCTTCTTGTGCGCCTCCTCCGAGATCATGACCGTGACCGGCGGGACGCCCGGCTGAGCCACCGTGTAGTCCTTGAACAGGCCGAGACTGAAGCTGGCGTTCCGGATCGGGACCGGCGTAACCCACCGGGTGGTGATCACGCTGCCGGACCGGCTCGAGTCGGTTCGCTCGCCCACGCTCGCGAGCAGGTAGCTGTCCGGCGTGCGGAAGGTGAGGTCGAAGGTGGCCAGCGTCCGGCCCTCGAGCGAGAGCGGGTACCACGCCACCGAGTTCCTGATCCGGAAGAAGTCGCTGGTCCGCTCGATCATGTCGCCGCGGTAGGAGACGGACAGCGTCTGCGACTCGCCCGGCTGCATCCGGGCCGGGAGCCGGACCCAGAGATAGCGGCTGTCCTTGCCCTTGAACACGGTGGCCGTGTCACCGCCGTCCCACCGGGCCGAGTCCACCTTCAGCTTGTCGAACAGCTCGAACGCCACCCAGGGGCCGACCGGGCTGCTGGCGGTGATCTCCAGCTTGGCCGTGGCCGCGAAAGCGATCTCGCCGATGCCGCTCTGCGGCAGATCCACCTGGATCACGTAGCGCCGGATCTCGGCGGGGTCGGTGCGCTCGCCGGTGAGCTGCGCGTCCCGGGAGCGGCCCTGGCGGGGGAACTGCGACAGCACCTCGCGATCCTCGGCCCACCAGCGGCTGGCCTTGCCGCTCAGGCTCACGGCCTCCACCTCGTGGGGGTTGAGCGAGAACAGGAGCGGATCGGCGCCCGGCCGCCGGATGTAGGCGTAGAACAGGTCGGTGGTGTCGCCGTTGAGCAGCGCGCCCATGAGATCGGGGTCGAACGTCTTCGAGTCTTCGTCGCTCAGGTACCTGGTGGCGTCGCGGACCTGGTCGCGCACCTCGGAGGGCGCGCCCTCGGCGTGGAAGCCGAGCCCTTTCAGCTCAGCCATGGTGCTGTCGGCGAAGAGCAGCACCAGGTCGGTGAACGGCGCCTCGAGCGCCGTCTTGTTCTCGTAGCGGGCCAGCCGGTGCTGCTCGATCGGGGACGTGGGGGCGAACGAAAAGATGCCGCTGCCGTGGAAGAGCGCGCCCACCGTGCGCCCGCCGATCGGGGTCAGCAGGTAGAGCTTGCCGCTCGTCAGGGTGAAGCGGGCGAGATCGCGCTGGAGCACCAGGTTGCTCACGTCGGCCACGCCGCCGGGAGCGAGGGCGAGCGCCATCACGTCGGCGACGCGGCCGTCGTAGCTCGCCGCCACCGGGGCGGCGCGAGCGGCCTCGGCGGCCGCAGCGGTCTGGGCGGTGAGCGGAGCCAGCCCGCCGAGGAGGGCTCGGCCGGCCAGCATGGCCGCCACCAGCGCCCGGCCGGCGGGCGCGAGCGTCGAGGCGTACGTCACCGTCGCAGCCTCCGGGGCAACCAGCGGGATCCGCAATGTGAAGAGGGGACGGGACGATAATGCGCAGCGGGCCAGGCCGGGTCAAGCCGCCAAAAACGCGACCGCCTGCGGTCCGTTCTCAGGCGACGAAACCGGAACGGCCGATCGTGCGATTATCCGACAGCAGGGGCGGCCGCCCGGGCAGGAGCGTCGCAACTCCGCCTATCTGGACTGGTACACGACACGCCCACCGGCCACCGTGGCCCGGACCGCCACCCGCTCGATCGCCTCCGGCGGGATGGCGGTCAGGTCCTGGTCGAGCAGGACCAGATCGGCCTTGTAGCCCGGGGCCAGCCGGCCTCGGGTCCGCTCCGCGAAGACGCCGTAGGCATCCCCGCTGGTATAGGCCCGCAGGGCTTGCTCCAGCGAGATCTTCTCCGCCGGGATCCAGCCGCCGGGGTGCTTGCCGTCCAGGGTCCGCCGCGTGACCGCAGCGTAGATGCCAAGCAGCGGATCGATCGGCGCCACCGTCCAGTCCGACCCGAAGGCGAGATGGGCCCCCCGGTCGAGCAGCGAGCGGAAGGCGTACGTGGTCTTGATCCGCTCGGGTCCGATCCGCTTCTCCGCCCAGCGGCCGTCGTCGATCGCGTGATACGGCTGCATCGAGGCCACGACCCCGCTTCGGGCGATCCGGTCGATGTCCTAGGGCCGAAGATGCTGGGCGTGCTCGATCCGGAACCGGCGGTCGCGCGGGCCGTGGGCCCGGGCCACGCTATCGTAGATGTCGAGGAGGAGGCCGTTGGCCCGCTCGCCGATGGCGTGGACCGCCACCTGCAGCCCGGCCGAGTCGGCGGCGCCGATCCAGGCGCGGAGCGAATCCTCCGGGGTCACCAGCACGCCGGAGGTGGTGGGATCGTCGTTGTAGGGCGCGTAGAACAGTGCGGTGGTCGAGCCGAGGGAGCCGTCCACGAAGCCTTTGACGCCGCCGATCCAGACCCAATCGTCCCCCCGGCCCAGCGCCGCGATCGTGTCCGCCACCGCATGCCAGGTCTCGAGCGGGAAGTAGAGCGCCGCGCGGGCGGTGAGGGCGCCGGCGGCCTTGGCCCGCTGGTAGGTGCCCAGGTCGGCGGGCGCCACGCTCACGTGGGCAAAGGCCGTGACGCCCTTGGAGGCGGCGTAGGCCAGCGCCCGCCGAAGTGCCCCATCGCGCTGCTCGTCGGTCGGGTTGGGGATCACGCGCTCCACCGGCCCCATCGCCATGTCCTTGAGGACGCCGGTCGGCTCGCCGCTCCGATCGCGGACGATGACGCCGCCGGGGATGTCGCGGGTGGCCCGGCTCACCTTGGCGGTCCGGAGGGCCGCGCTGTTGGCCAGGCCCATGTGGCCGTCGAGCCGGAAGACGAAGACCGGGTTGTTGGGCGTGACCGAATCGATCCACTCCCGGCGCGGCAGCGGCGTGCCCGGCCAGCGCTCGTGGTCCCAGTCGCCGCCCAGGATCCACTCGCCGGGCCGGCGCTCGAGCGCGAAGGCCTTGAGCCGGGCGATGAACTCGGCCGGCGAGTTGGCCGGCCGGAGCTCGACGCTGGCCAGCTGGAAGCCGCCATCGATGAAATGCAGATGGCCGTCCATGAAGCCGGGCACCACCATCGCCGTGCCGTTGGTCAGGACCCGGGTCCCGGGGCCGGCCAGGCGGGCGATGCTCGCGCTGTCCCCGACGGCGCGCACCGTGTCAGCCGACACGGCCACGGCTTCGGCCCACGGCCGGGCCGAGTCACCCGTCCAGACCCGGCCGTACACCACCAGGTCGGCGGGCGGGTCGCGGGGGGCGGCCTGGCAGGCGAGCCAGCCGGCGAGGGCCACGAGCGGAAACGAGCGGGTGACGCGCATGCGATGGCGTCAGCGAAGCTTGGTGAGCCGGCGGAGGGCTTCGAGCTGCTCGAGCGCGCTGCCCCCGGACGCCGCGGGAGCCACCGAGAACAGGTCGCGAATGTCGAGCAGGATCTCCAGCATCAGCTGGTCCCGCATGTAGCCGTTGTCGAGCTCGACCATGCGGCCCGAATCGCCCGCCGTTTTCGCCCGGTCGTAGGATTCCCGATAGAGGGTTTCCAGGTTGGCGAGTATGCGGTCCCGGGGGCGCATCGGCGGACTCCAGATGGGTGAGCGGGGTGGAGGAAGCGCGCGCTTCTGCAGGGCTCGGCCAGCGATTGCAGCGGCCGGCGACGGGGGCGCGCCGCATGCTGCCGATACTGGGGCTGGACGGATATCGGGCACGCGCGTGAAGCTGGTGTCCCGTCCGCGGATGTGAGAATCTCCGCCGGGCGACGGGATTCTGCAAGAGAGTCGAGGCATCAGCAACCGTCCAACCTGTCACTCCCGGGGGACGGGAAGGGATCCTGATCGTCACTGGCGACCTCACCATCAACGGCAGCAATCCGCCGCTATACTTAGCGGAGCGGTCGGGGCACCCCGCCCCGACCAGGATCTCCGCGCCCGAGCCCGCCATGCGACTGCAAGGTACGACCGTGTTGTTCTTCGCCGGTCCCCTCTACGAAGACCTCGAGCTCTGGTACCCCAAGATCCGGCTGGAAGAGGAAGGCGCCTGCACCGTGGTGGCGGGCACCGGCGAGCGGACCTATCAGGGCAAGCGCGGCTACCCGCTCACGGTGGACGCCGATGTCGAGGACCTCGGGGCCGACCACTTCGACGGCCTGGTCATCCCCGGCGGGTACGCCCCCGACATCATGCGGCGCTCGAAGAAGCTGCTCCAGCTCACCCGGGAGATCTACGAGGCCGACAAACCGGTGGCGTTCATCTGCCATGCCGGCTGGGTCCCGATCTCCGCCGGCATCGTGCGCAACAAGCGGGGTACCAGCGTCGGGGCGATCAAGGACGACCTGGTCAACGCGGGGATGGTCTGGGAGGACAGCCCGGTGGTGGTGGACGGGAATCTGATCTCGTCCCGGACCCCGGCCGACCTGCCCCAGTTCATGCGGGCCCTGATCCGGGCACTCGAAGCCGGCCGGCCGGCCCTGGCCGACTCCGCGGCCGGCGCCCGCTAGGATGTCACTGGCGGACGCGCAGCGGCGGGTGGACGCCTGGATCAGCCAGTACGAGGAGGGCTACTTCCATCCGCTCACCAACCTGGCGCGCCTGACCGAGGAGGTGGGCGAGCTGGCGCGCGAGGTGAATCACCGCTTCGGCCAGAAGACCAAGAAAAAAGACGAGGCCGAGGGCGACCTCGCCCTGGAGCTGGCGGACATCCTGTTCGTGCTGATCTGCATGGCCAACCGGGAGGGGATCGACCTCGAGACCGCGTTCGACCGGATGATGGCCAAGGTGGAGACCCGCGACCGGGACCGGTGGACCAGGAAAGTCGGGCTGCCGGAGGGACGCTAGCCGTCTACTCCCACTCCTCCGGCGCGCTCTCCAGTTCCGCCAGCAGAATCAGGTAGCTCTCCCAGCGGTCGCGTTGGACCGTGCCCTCCTCTACTGCGGCCTGCACCCGGCACCCCGGCTCGCTCCGGTGGAGACAGTCGGCGTAGCGGCAGTCGCCCAGCACCGGCCGGAACTCGGGGAAGCAGGTATCGAGCTCCGCCGGGTTGATCCCCCAGAGCCCCACCTCGCTGAATCCCGGCGTATCCACCAGGTAGCCGCCCGCGTCGAGCGGCAGCATCACCGCCGAAACGGTGGTGTGCTTGCCCCGGCGCACCTTGGCGCTGATCTCGCCGATCCGGAGCTTGAGGCCGGGCTGCACGTGGTTCAGCAGGCTCGACTTGCCGGCGCCCGATGGGCCGGTGACCACCGAGATCCGTCCGGCCAGCGCCGAGCGGAACTCGGCGATGCCGGCGCCCGACCGGGTGCTGGTGGAGTACACGGTGTAGCCGGCCTTGCGGCAGCGCTCCACCAGGGCGGACCCGGGGTCGAGGTCCACCTTGTTGATCACCACCGCGGCGGCGATCTCGTTGGCCTCGGCCACCACCAGCAGCCGGTCGATGAGCTGGGGAATCGGGGCGGGATCGACCGTGGCGGTGACGACGAAGACCTGGTCGATGTTGGCGGCCACCGGGCGGGCGCCGCGGCCCTCGGGCACCCGCCGCTCCAGGAGCGAGGTCCGGGGCTCGACCCCGACGATGGCGTGAAGCTCGGCCTCGGGATCGGGCTCGAGCCGGACCCGGTCGCCCACCACCACCCGGGTGGTGTCGCGCTTGGCCTTGCCGGCGAGGACCGCGCGGACCTCGCCGGCCTCGGTGGCGATGCGATAGACCGACCCGTCCCGCTCGAGCACGACGCCCAGCAGCGCGGTCACCACTCCGCGGGCGCGCGGGCGATTGATTCGTCGAGCGCGGCCTTGACGTCGTACAGGGAGAGCGCCTTGAGCCGCTCCTCGGCTTCGGCCTCGGTCCGGCCCCAGGCCATGGTCTCGGTCTCGACGTGGCCCACCGGCCGGTCGCCGCCGGACGACCAGCGCACGAACAGCAGCGCGGCCCCGTAGAGGCCGCGCACGTCCGGCTCGTCATCGACGTAGATGGCCACCGAGTAGGCGTGGCCGTCGCTGCCGCCGAAGGCCGCCGCCCGCTCGTGCTTGGCCATGTAGCCGCCCAGCGTCAGCTCGCTCAATGTCCCGGGACCGACTCCCGCACGATGTTGCCGAGGAAGAAGGCGATGTTGGCGGGTCGCTCCGCCAGCCGCCGCATGAGGTAAGGATACCACTGGGTACCGAAGGGGATGTAGACCCGGAGCCGGAAGCCCGCCTGGCGGAGCCGCTCCTGCAGGTCGCGGCGGACCCCGTAGAGCATCTGGAACTCGAACCGGTCGGTGGCGATGCCCTGCTGCCGCACGAAGTCGCGGGCGTGGCCGATGATGGCCTCGTCGTGGGTGGCGATGCCGGGATAGCGGCCGGCGGCGAGCAGCCGCTCCATCAGCCGGACGTAGTTCCGGTCCACGTCGGCCTTGTCGGGGAAGGCCACCGCGGGCGGCTCGAGGTAGGCGCCCTTGCAGAGCCGCACCCGGGCCTGGAGCGCGATCATGTCCTTCACGTCCTGCTCGGTCCGCCGGAGCATGGACTGGAGCACCACCCCGCAGTGGGCGCCGAACCGCTCGAACAGGCGCTGGCGGAAGAAGTCGAGCGTCCGCTGGGTGTAGGCCGAGCCCTCCATGTCGAGCCGGACGAAGCCGCGCAGCACGGCGGCCTTCTCGAGGATGGCCGTCATGTTGGCCAGGCAGAGCTCCTCGGCGATGTCGAGCCCCATCTGGGTCAGCTTGACCGAAACGTTGACCTCGGCCCCGCTGGCGGCCATCTGGCCGAGCATCCGGAGGTACTGGTCGCGGGCGGCCACCGCCTCCGCTTCGGCGCTGACGCTCTCGCCCAGCAGGTCGAGCGACGACGTGATGCCCCGCGCCGCCAGCTCCCGGGCCGCCTCGACCCCCTGGTCGATCGATTCACCGGCCACGAAGCGGGACGACAATCGTCGGGCCAGGCCGTTGCGGCGCACGAAGTTGAACACGCCCTGGCGCTCGGAGAGCCAGAGCAGGCCCTGTCGCATGATCACGGAGACATCCTGTCGAAAGCTGAACCGGCGGCCGGGGCCGCCCGGACAAACCGTTCCGAACCTAGCCGGGGCGGGCGGCGGAGTGTAGAGGGCGCCGCACCCGTGAATGTTTATGCAACCTCGTGACTGGCGTCAGCTTACGCCATCGCACCGGAACCCTGGCGGGCGCGGCCGGGGAAATGTGTCGCGCCCCACCGCCAGGCCGGGCCCCTGAGCGGATGTTGGCGGCAGACGATTGCCGTTCCCCAACCCCGGATCTCACCTCCGATGCGTAAGCGCCGGCGCACGCCGCAGCCCTCTACCGACCCCAAGGAGTCGGCGCAGTCGGCCGGGCTTCGCTACGTGAGCGACGCCAGTCCCGGCATCCGCCGCCGCCGGGCCGGCCGCGGCTTCAGCTACGTCGCCGCCGACGGCGCCACCGTCCGGGACCAAGCGACGCTGGCGCGGATCCGAAGCCTCGCGGTCCCGCCGGCGTACCAGGAGGTGTGGATCTCGCCCCAGCCGACCGGGCACATCCAGGCCACCGGGCGGGACGCGCGGGGACGGAAGCAGTATCGCTACCACCCGAAATGGCGGGAGGTGCGGGACGAGACCAAGTTCGGCCGGATGCTGGCCTTCAGCGAGGCGCTGCCGCGGCTGCGCCAGCGGGTCGAGGCCGACCTGGCCCGGTCGGGCCTGCCGCGGGAGAAGGTGCTGGCCACGGTGGTGGCGCTGCTCGAGTGCACCGGGATCCGGGTCGGCAACGACGAGTACGCCAAGGCCAACCGGTCGTTCGGGCTGACCACGCTGCAGGATCGCCACGTCGAGATCTCGGGCGCCAAGCTGCGGTTCGAGTTCCGGGGGAAGAGCGGGAAGACCCACCGGGTGTCGCTCACCGACCGCCGGCTGGCGCGGATCGTGGCCCGCTGCCAGGCCGTGCCCGGCGCCGACCTGTTCCAGTACCTGGACGACGAGGACCACCGGGTGGCCATCGGCTCGGGCGACGTCAACGACTATCTCCGGGAGATCGCCGGCGAGGAGTTCACGGCCAAGGACTTCCGGACCTGGACCGGGACGCTACAGGCGGTGGCGGCGCTGGAGGCGATCGGGCCCGCCGCCACCGCCAAGGAGGCCAAGGCCTCGATCCTCGAGGCGATCGACCAGGTGGCCGAGCAGCTCAACAACACCCGGGCGGTGTGCCGGAAGTACTACATCCATCCGGCGGTGCTGGAGAACTACCAGGCCGGGACACTGCACGAGGCGCTCCGGAACGGGGGACCGCCGTCGCGAGCCAGCTCGGCGCTCACCGCCGACGAGCAGGCGGTGGTGCGGCTCCTGCGCCATATCGCGGCGTGAGTTCGACCCGCGAAGCCGTCGTGACCGGGCATGCCGGTCCGGGAGACAGGGAAAACCGCCGCTGATCGAGACTGGTCGGCGGCGGTTTCTCGTTCGGCCTCGTCCTATCCCGGGGCCCCCGCCTCCCCGCCTTCACCGCCCGCCAGATGGTCCACCACCCGCTCGATCGCCGCCGCCTGAATCTCGTAGTGCGACCGGTGCCAGGCCACCACCCCGGCGCGCAGCACGATCGCCTGGGGCGACGCGTGGCGCACGCCGATCCGTTCGGCCAGCGCCCGGGAGAGCGGGCGGTGCTCGATCACGTCCACCAGGTAGACGGGGACGTCGCGGCGGCGGCGGAAGGCCTGCAGCTCCGCGTAGGCCACGTCGCTCGCCGGGCAGATGGGACTGTGCTTGTAGAGGACGGCGAGCGGAGCGTCGAGGAGCGAATCGAGGTCGGCGTCGGTGACGATCAGATGCATGCCGCAACCTATACGCGGCCCGGCCGGGAGGGCTACGTCAGCCGCATCCGCTCCACCAGCCGCCGGAATCGCGGATCCGGCCGCAGGCTGTCGAGGATCGGCTCGACGTTGAGATAGGCCAGCCACCCGCGCCGCTCCTCGTAGGCCCGGTCGAGCCATTCGAAGGCCTGGTCGATCTGACCCAGAGCGATGTGGACCATCACCAGCGCCACCGGGGAGACATAGGCCTCGAGCCGCCGCGCTTCCAGCTGGGCCAGGATGGCGCGGGCCTCGTCGGGCCGGCCGCGGGCCGCGGCCACGGCGCCGAGGCCGGCTTCGGCCAGCGCGGGGCTCTCCGAGATCGCCAGGGCTTCGCGGAAGGCCGCGGCCGCCTCGTCCCACTGGCCCGCCTGCAGGTAGGTGAGGCCGAGCAGACGGTGGTTCTCCTCCGCGGTGGGATTCATCGCCACCGCGCGGCGGAGCTGCTCGAAGGCGAGCTCGGGCTGGCGGGCATAGTAGTGGAGCCAGCCGAGGCTGCGCCGGATCGAGACCGACGCCGGGTCGAGGGCGATCGCCTGGCGCCCCTCGACGATGGCGGCCTCGGTCTGCCCCATCGCCACCAGCAGCCAGCTGTGCCACTGCCGCGCCACCGAGTAGCGGGGGTTGAGCTCGATCGCCCGGCGGAAATGGCGCTCGGCCAGGGCCCAGTCCCAGTCGTAGATGAAGGTGACCCAGGCGAGCGAGGTGTGAGCCTCGGCCAGGGTTTCGTCCAGCTCCAGCGCCCGCCGGGCCATGGCCCGGGCGCGCTCGAGGCCCTCCTGCACCGGGGCACCGCGGTAGTCGAGCTGGAGGGCGTAGGAATCGGCCAGGCCGGTGTAGGCCAGCGCGTAGCCGGCGTCCTCGGCGATGGCGGCCTCGAAGTGGCGGATCCCCTCGGCGAGCGCGGCCGGGGTGCGCCGGTTCCAGGAATAGCGGCCCTTGAGGTAGTGCTGGTAGGCCTTGAGGTTGGCGGTATAGCGCACCGGGGTCGGGTCGCCCAGGTCCTGCAGCAGGGTGACCCGGAGGGTGTCCACGATGGTGCGGGCGATCTCGTCCTGGATGGCGAACACGTCGGCCAGCTCGCGGTCGTAGCGCTCCGACCAGAGCGTCCGGCCGTCCCGCACGCTGGTGAGCTGGGCCGTGATCCGGAGCCGCTGGCCCGAGCGCCGGACCGAGCCCTCGAGGATGGCGCTCACGTCGAGCCGGGCGCCCAGGGCGCGGACGTCCTCCCGGACGCCCTTGAGGGCGAAGACCGAGGTGCGCGAGGCCACCTGCAGCCCCTCGACCTTGGTCAGCGCGGTGAT
>JBBRGH010000040.1:0-13304 GCA_038240915.1 Gemmatimonadales bacterium
GAGAGCCGCTCGAGCGCGCCGAGCAGGAACGCGCCCGAGCCGGCGGCGGGATCGAGCAGCGTCACCCGCTCGAGCAGGCGCACGACCGCCGGCTCCTGAGCCCCGATCCGCCGTTCCGCCTCGGCGCCGGAACACGCCAGCCGGCCCGCCAGGTAGGCGGTGATGGCCGCGTCGAGCACCGAGCGGACCAGCGGCGCGGGCGTGTAGTAGCTGCCCGATGCCCGCCGGGTTGCCGGCGCCATCACGCCTTCGAACACCCGCCCCAGCATGTCGGGGGCGATGCCGCCGGCCTCGCCCGGTTCGGCGACCACGAAATGGAAGCGCTCGAACAGCTCGTCGAAGGCGTCGCGCCAGAGCGGGTTGGGGATATCGCCCTGGAGCGAGCGCTCGAGTGGATGCGGTTCGAACAGGCCGCCGTTGAGAAAGGGGATCGCGCCGAAGCCGCGGGCCGTGCGGCTCCGCTCGGCCGGCGGGCGATTGAGGGTGCCGAAGAACAGCGGCCGGAGGAGATCGCGGTGGACCCGGCGGCCGCGGCCGAGGCAGTGGTCCACCGCGTCGGCGAGAAATCGCTCGCGCCCGTCGAGCCAGCCCTTGGACTGGACGAAGTAGAGGAACAGCACCCGGGTGAGCTGGAGCAGGGCCAGGCTCCGCCGCTCCTCCCCGCGCAGCCGGGTCGGGAGGCCCTCGGCCATCCGGTCGAGGGTGGTCTTGAACGCGCGGAAGAACCGGTGCCCGACCGCCTCGCCCGACAGCGCGTCGGCCGCCTGCGCCGCGTAGGCGAGCGCGCCACCGGCGCCCGTGCCGGCCAGGCGGCGCAGGCAGGCGAGCGTTGCCGGGGCGGGGCGGTCGAGGTCCACCTCGACGAACGGGACGCCGTCGAACGCGACCGCGATGCCGAGCCGGCGGCCGGAGGTGTCCAGCGCGAGCACGCCGCCGACCCGCCCCCGGACGGCCAGCCGCCGCGCCACCCGCCGCGCCAGCCGCCCCGGCGCCGGGCCAGTGACCGCGAACCAGGGGAAGTCGCCCGCCTGCCCGACCACCAGGGCCGTAGCCTCTCCGCCGGCGGCTCGCTGCGCCGCCAGTCCTGGCACCGGCTCGTGCCGGGGCGCGTGGCCGAGGGCCGCCAACACGCCGCTCAGCGACTCGAGTGACCGGACACGCTCCAGCAGCGGGGCCAAATCCAGAAACCGCTCCAGGATTCGAAGGAGCGCGCACGATAGGTCCGGCGGCGGGCACCGCCCCCACCATTCTGCCGCGCCGGGGATCCCCGTTCCTGGCTCTCCCGGAACACTGACGGGCGATATTCGCTGGACTGGCTGCTGCGGGCCCCTTATGCTCCGGCCATGACCCTCCTTTGCAGTCTCCGCGGCCTTATGGCCGTCGTCAGTGTCCCCGCCCTGCTCGCCGGCGCCGCCGGCATCCCGCTCCTCGCCCAGTCGGCGCCCGCCCCGGTGCCCTCCGCGGAGGCCGGGGACAGTGGCGTGTTCATCCTCCGCCACGCCGGCGACACCATCGCCATCGAACGCTTCAGCCGGACCGCCACCTCGCTCAACGGCAGCCTGGCCATTCGCGACGCGAGCGGTACCCTCCAGGCGTACGAGGCGGTCGTGGCGCCCGACGAGTCGGTCGCGATGATCGAGGTGACGGTGCGGCAGGCGAACGACAGCAGCCACGCACGGGCGGCGGCGGGGACGGCGCAGCCGCCGCAGGGGCGGGTGCGCCAGCGGGCGCGCGTCATCTTCAAGGACGACAGCGCGGCCGTGGACGACATCAACGACCACGGCATGCAGACGCGGATCTTCGGTACCGAGCGCGGGGCGGTGCCCTACCTCAATCTGAGCTTCGCCCTGCTGGAGCAGGGCATCCGCCACTCCCGCGCGGCCGGGTCGGCGGCGGTCAAGGTGCCGTTCTTCAATCTCGGCGGCGGCCAGACGGTGGAGGCACGGATGGCCCCGCTGGGGACCGACTCGCTGCGCCTCGCCATCGGGAGCGTCGAGTTCCACCTGCGGGTGGATCCGGCGGGCCGCGTTCTCGGCGGAAGCATCCCGGCGCAGCAGCTGGTGGCGGAGCGGGTCGGAGGAACCTGACCGGGGGCTCGGGCGGGGGCCCGGCTACCCGCCCGCCTGCCCGGTCCCGCCCGTTCCGTACACCCGCCCGCGCCACTCGACCCGCCGCTCACCGCGCCACGTGGATCGCAGCACGATGTAGATGGCCATGACGGCCCCCAGGGGATACAGCATCCCGTACGCCGCCGGAATCTGCATCCCGTAGGAGATCAGTCCCCAGAACATCAGCGACAAGCCCACGGCCAGTGCCGCTGCCGGCATCAGGGCGGCCATCCCTGACCCACCGAGCCCGCTCGCCAGCAGCGCGATCGGCGGCACCAGCCAGAACCCGATTGCCGCCACCAGCATCAGGGGGACCAGGGCCCGGAGCGCCGGCTCCTCGGGGAACGAGCGCCGCCCGCCGAGATAGACGTTCTTCGACCAGCCCTCGAGCAGTTCCGACAGGCCGGGGTACATCCGGGTCTCCATCAGCCGCTCGGCGAAGGCGAAATGAATCCGGCGGTGCTGCCGCCAGTAGGCCTGCGCCAGCGCCAGATCCTCCGCCACCTCGTGCCGCACTGCCGCGTGGGTGCCCACGGCGTCGTACGCCTCCCGGGTGGTCAGGATGAACTGCCCGTTGGCGATCACGTCCCGCTCGCGGCGCGCCCGGTTGACCCGGCCCGGGTGATAGCGCAGCCCGAGCAGCAGCCAGATCTGCGGCATGATCACCCGCTCCCAGAAGGTGAGGCATCGCTGCCGGGGCGCTACGGTCACCAGGTCGGCGTGCTCGCCCTGGAGCGCGCCGACCGCCCGGCCGAGCAGCTCGGGCTCGTGCCGGGTGTCGGCGTCGGTGAAGAGAATGATCTCGCCCGTGCCGGCGCGTGCGCCCTGAAGGCAGGCCCACGGTTTCCCGTACCACCCCTCGGGCAGCGGCTCGCCCGGGATCAGCCGCACCCGCCGGTCCTCGGCGGCCAGCCGCGCGACGATGGCGGCGGTGTCGTCGGTCGAACGATCGTCCACCACCAGCAGCTCGAACGGATGGTAGCTCGATCGCAGGATCGAGCGCACCACGGTTTCGATGGTTCGGGATTCGTTGCGGGCGGGAATGACGATGGAGACGGGCGTGCCCTCGACCGGAGCGACGTCGCTCAGGTTGGGGCTGCTGTGGGCCAGCCGGACCAGGCCCGCGAACGGCGCGAGCCATGGGAGCGCCGGCAGCAGGGCCGAGACCGGCATGAGGGGAGCGGCCCCGGCTAGCGCGGCGCCTTCTTGACCAGGACGCTCAGCTCCTGCTCGAGGGCGTCGAGCTGGCGTTCGACCTCGACGCTGTCGTAGTCGGTGAGGAAGACGGGGACGCCGTTCTGGGCGAAGAGGGTGGCGACGAGCGCGTCGGTGTAGCCCACCACCGCCACGGCGATGCCCTTGTCGATCACCCGGTTGAGCCGCAGCATGATGGCCATGCCTTGGCGGGCCCGGGTGGCGGCGAGCACCGGTGCCAGGTTGCGGATCAGCAGCTCCCGGAGGAACTGCAGCTCCTCGACCACCTCGCCCGCGGCGAGGCCGCGGGTGGAGGCCATCCGCCCGTAGTGCTCGCAGGCGTGGAGCCAGACCGGCCCGACCTCGTGGCGCAGCGGTCCGACCATTTCAGTGATGACGTCGAGCAGGATCCGGAACTCCCGCTCGACCAGGGGACGGGGTATCGTGGTGGCGGCGGTGATGCGGTCGCCGAGCCAGTCGGCCCACTGAACGACCATCTGATCCCGCAGTTCGGCGATGACACGGCCGGCGGCGAGCAACGCGGGCTGCGAAGCACGCACTAATCGCCCTCCCTTTGGTGAAGGTTGCGACAATCTAACCGTGGAGCGTGAATGGGGTCAAAGCCGCTGATACGTCCGCCTCGACTCGCGAGCGGCAGCCGTGTCGCGCTGGTGGCGCCGGCGGGACCCCTGCTGGAACTGGACGATATACGCCGCGCCGAAGCGCTCTGCCGTGCGCTGGATTACCAACCGGTCGTGGGCGATCACGCGGCCGGCCACTACGGCTACTTCTCCGGGACCGACGCCGAGCGCCTGGCCGATCTCAATACCGCGTTGCAGGACCCGGCCATCGATGCGGTCTGGTGCCTCCGCGGCGGGTACGGCGTCACCCGCATCCTCGACGGCGTGGACTTCGAAGCCCTGGCCCGGCATCCGCGCGCCGTCATCGGCTATTCCGACATCACGGCGCTGCTGGCGGCGGTGGTCCAGCGCGCGGGCCTCGTCGCCTTCCACGCCCCCACGGCTCGGGCGGAAATGCCGCCCTTCTCTCGCCGCCACTTCGTCCGCGTGCTAGGCGGTTCTGCCCAGCCGGATCCCTTCGAACCGCTGGTCGCGCCCGCCGATGTGCTGGTGCCGCACGCCAACCGGGTGGTGGTGCTGCGGGGCGGCGTGGCCGAAGGTCGGCTGGCCGGCGGCAACCTCACACTCCTCCAGTGCCTCGTCGGCACACCGTATTTCCCCGACCTCGACGGCGCCCTGCTGTTTCTCGAGGACGTCAACGAGGACCTCTACCGCATCGACCGGATGCTGGCGCACCTGCGCATGATCGGCGCGCTGTCCCGCCTCGCCGGTGTCCTCGTGGGCCGGTTCACCGGTCTCAAGCGGCACATGAACGACGGGGCACTTGGCGTGGGCGAAGTGCTCGCTCACTACCTCGGGCCGCTCAGCGTGCCGGTCGCGCACGGACTGCCGATCGGGCACATCGAGGATCAGTGGACCATGCCTGTGGGAACTCGCGCGCGGTTCGACGCCGATGCGGGAACCGTCACCCTGCTGGAGCCGGCGGTGGCATGAGACCGGGCGGCGAATCGCCCGTCCGGCGGGACGGCCGCCACACCTGTCGTTAGCTTTCGGCATGGCCACCCCCACCCTGACCCGTCATCGGCTCCCGGGCGCCCTGGGCGAGATCCTGGTCGATGTCCGGGCCGGCGGGCGGCAGACCAGCCGGCCGGCGGTAGTCCTGGTCCACGGATTCAAGGGATTCAAGGATTGGGGCTTATGGCCGTCGTTCGCGGATCGGGTCGCCCGGGCCGGTCTGTCCGCCGTCAGCCTCAACCTGAGCGGCAGCGGCGTGGATGACACCGGCGAGTTCGTCTTCCCCGAACGCTTCGGCCACAACACGTTCTCGGCGGAGGTGCAAGACCTGCGCCGGGTAGTGGAGAGTCTGGTGGCGGGGGATCTGGGGGTAGCGCCGCCCGCCGGAGTCGGGGTGCTGGGGCACAGCCGGGGCGGGGGAATCGCGGTGCTGGAGACCGCGGCCGACGCCAGAATCCGCGCCCTGGTCACCTGGGCCGCGATCTCGACCGTCGAGCGCTGGTCCGCCTCGCAGCGGGCCGCCTGGCGTGCCGCCGGAACCCAGCAGGTCACCAACGCTCGCACCGGCCTGGTCCTGCCGCAGTACCCCGACGTCCTCGACGACATCGAGCATAACGCCGAGGCGCTCGACATCGAGCGGGCCGCGGCCCGCGTGGCGGTGCCGTGGCTCATCGTGCACGGCAGCGCCGACGACGCGGTGGCACCGCTCGAGGGCGAGCGGCTGGCGGCCGCGGCTCCGCCCGGCCGCAGTCGGTTCCTGGTGGTGGACGGAGCCGGCCACACCTTCGGTGCCGCGCATCCTTGGAAGGGCTCCACCCCGGCGCTCGACCAGGTGCTCGACGCGACCCTCGCATTCTTTGCCGCGGAGCTGCGCTAGCGGTGGTGATCCGGCCCGCGCTCGCCGACATGACCGGCCGAGTCTGCGTCGTGACCGGTGCCAACCGCGGCATCGGCCGGGCCACGGCGGACGGTCTCGCCGAGCTGGGAGCGACGCTGGTCCTGGTCTGCCGCCGGCTCGAGGACGGCGAGGCCGCCTCGCGCGAGATCGCCGCCGGCCATGCCGTCCCGCCGCCGCTGGTCGTGGCCACCGATCTCTCCTCGCAGCGCTCGATCCGCGACGCCGCGGAGGCCATCCGGGCCGCCCATCCCCGCATCCACGTGCTACTCAACAATGCCGGCGTGATCCCCAAGCAGCGCGAAGCGACGGACGACGGCCTGGAGCGGCAGTTCGCCGTCAACCACCTCGCCTACTTCCTGCTCACCAGCCTGTTGCTCGACCGGCTGGTCGACAGCGCGCCGGCCCGCGTGGTGAACGTCTCGTCGGGCGCGCACCAGGGCGGCCGCCTCGACTTCACCGACCTCCAGAGCGAGCGCCGCTACGATCCGGTCCGGGTCTACGGCCGGACCAAGCTCGCCAACATTCTCTTCACCTACGAGCTGGCCCGCCGCCTCCTCGGGACCGGGGTCACGGCCAACTGCCTCCACCCGGGCGTGGTCGCGACCAAGCTGCTGGCCGACTACATGAACGTGCCGCTGGTCGGAGGCGCGATCGCCCGCACCTTCGGCGGCAGTACCGAGAAGGGTTCGGAGACCAGTCTCTTCCTGGCCGCCTCGCCCGAGGTGGAGGGTGTCACCGGCCGCTATTTCGTGGGCCAGCGGGAGACCCGCTCGTCGCCCGCCTCGTACGACGAAGCGCTGCAGCGGCAGCTCTGGGAGGAGAGCGCCCGGCTCACCGCACTCACCGGCGCGCCCGCACCTTGACCGGGCGGGGTGCTTCGGCCAATCTCAGGCATGCCCATCTACAACTACCGCTGTAGCGCCTGCGGCACCGAGTTCGAGCGGCTGGTGCGCTCGGATACCCGGGTTGCCTGCCCCGACTGCCAGGGCCGGAAGCTCGAGCGGCTCATGTCGCTCACGGCCCGCCCCGCCGGCGCCGGCCAGCCCGCCGACTACAGCCGTCTCGGCCCGCCGCCCGGTGGCGGTTGCTGCGGCGGCGGATGTCACTCGCACAGCCACTGAGTCCGCGCCTGGCGCGGCTCCGGGCACGGCTCGCTCGCCGCCGGCCGGTCACCGATGACGACCCGGCCCTCCTCTGGGCGGCCGTGGCCGTGGTCCTCGTGCCGTCGCCCGACGCGGTGCTGCTGATCCGGCGGGCCGAGCGCGCGGGCGATCCCTGGTCCGGCCACATGGCCCTTCCCGGCGGCCGGCGCGAGGCGGCGGACCCGGATCTCCTCGCCACCGCCATCCGCGAAACACGGGAGGAGGTCGGGGTCGCGCTCTCGCGGGACGCGCTCGTCGGCAGCCTCGACGACGTCGTACCCCGCACGCCCGTGCTGCCGCCCGTCGCCGTCCGGCCGTACGTCTTCTCCCTGGCCGAACGTCCCGCCCTCGTTCCGAATCCCGAAGTCGCGAGCGCCCGCTGGGCCGAGCTCGATCGCCTGCTGCACCCCGAGACCTACCAGACCGTCGAGTTCGACATCCGGGGGGAACGCCGGGAGTTCCAGGCCTATCGGCTGGAGGAGGCAGTGGTGTGGGGAATGACCGAGCGGATCCTCACCGGACTGTTCGAGCACCTGCAGCCCTAGTCCTCCCTGATAGCGGGACTGAGCAGATTGACATCCGCCCAACCTCACCCCATATTTAGCCTATCCTAACTCAGAGTTTCGTGTGCACGCAACCACCGCCCCCGACGCGCTCACCCGCTCGGTGGAAGACTATCTCAAAGCCATCTACCGGCTTAGCCCGGAAGGCCGCCCCGCCTCCACGCGCGATATCGCGCATCTGCTCGAGCTCAGTGCCCCCTCGGTCAGTGGGATGGTGAAGCGGCTGTCCGAGCTTGGCCTGCTGGAGCATGCGCCCTACAAGGGCGTCCAACTCACCGAGGCCGGCCGCCGCGCCGCGCTCCGGATGGTGCGCCGCCACCGCTTGATCGAGGCCTATCTGGTCCATTTCCTCGGCTACAGCTGGGACGCCGTGCACGCCGAGGCCGAGCGGCTGGAGCATGCCGTCTCGGATACCCTGGTGGAGCGGATGGCCGCGGCCCTGGGCCATCCGGATGTCGATCCCCACGGCGATCCCATCCCCGACGCCGACGGAGTCATCCGGGAACTGGCCTGCACCCCCTTGGCCGACGTGGCGGTGGGGGAGACGGTGGCCATTTCGCGGGTGGACGAGCGCGAGCCCGAGCGTCTCCGCTATCTGGGCGAGCTGGGCCTGGTGCCCGGGGCGGTGGTGACCGTCCGCGACCGCCAGCCCTTCGGCGGCCCGGTCACCGTGGAAGCCTCGGGCGAGCGGCACAGCCTGGGGCCGGAGCTGGCCCACGTGGTCCTGTGCACCTCGGGAGCCGGCCGGTGAACGCCGCCAGCAGCGCCCCCGTCGAGGAGCTGTCCGGCTGGCGCTTCCCGCGCACCAATCCCAGCCTGCCCGAATCGCACCACACCGTGCCCGTGCCCCACGGGGTCTCGTTCTGGCGCAAGGCGCTCGCCTTTGCCGGGCCCGGCTACATGGTGGCGGTGGGTTACATGGATCCCGGCAATTGGGCCACCGATCTCGCCGGCGGCGCCCGGTTCGGCTATACCCTGCTGAGCGTCGTTCTGATCTCGAACCTGATGGCGATCCTGCTGCAGTCGCTCGCCCTCAAGCTCGGCATCGTCACCGGGCGCGACCTGGCCCAGGCCTGCCGCGATCACTCTTCGCGGCCGGTCAGTTTCGTGCTCTGGATCCTCTGCGAGATTGCCATCGCCGCCTGCGACCTGGCCGAGGTGATCGGCTCGGCGATCGCGCTCAACCTGCTGTTCGGGATTCCCCTGGTCTGGGGCGTCTGCCTCACGGCGCTCGACGTGCTGCTGATCCTGCTGCTGCAGCACAAAGGCTTCCGCTACCTCGAAGCCTTGGTGATCGCGCTGGTGGCCACCATCGGCGTCTGCTTCGGGGTAGAGCTGTTCATGGCCCAGCCCGCCCTGGCCCAGGTTCTGGGTGGACTGGTGCCGCGGGCCGAGATCGTCACCAACCCGGCCATGCTCTACATCGCGATCGGGATTCTGGGCGCCACGGTCATGCCCCACAACCTCTACCTGCACAGCTCCATCGTGCAGACCCGGAAGGTGCTGCCCGACGAGTCCTCGCGCCGCGAGGCGATCCGCTTCGCCACTCTTGATTCCACCGTGGCGCTCCTGTTCGCCTTCTTCATCAACGCCGCGATCCTGATCCTCGCGGCGGCCACGTTCCACGAGGCGGGCCACCAGGAGGTGGCCGACATCGGCGATGCCTACCGGCTGCTGACGCCGCTGCTCGGCACCACCTTCGCCAGCACCCTCTTCGCCGTCGCCCTGCTGGCGTCGGGCCAGAACTCCACCATCACCGGGACCCTCGCGGGCCAGATCGTGATGGAGGGCTTCCTGGACATCCGGCTGCCGGCCTGGCTCCGCCGGCTCATCACCCGGCTCATCGCCATCATCCCGGCGGTGATCGTCACCGCGCTCTACGGCGAGCACGGCGCGGGCTCGCTCCTGATCCTGAGCCAGGTCGTGCTCAGCCTGCAGCTCTCCTTCGCGGTGGTGCCGCTGGTGCACTTCACCAGCCAGCGGAAGAAGATGGGGCCGTTCGTCAACTCACCCGCGCTCGTCATCGCGTCGTGGAGCGTGGCCGTGGCCATCATGGGCCTCAACGTCTGGCTCCTCGTCGGGACCGTCCGCCAGTGGCTCGCCTGACCGGGCTTCCTCCGGCGGCGGTTGTCCTGCTCCTCTGCGCCGGCCGGCTCGCCGCCCAGCAGGACACCGCGGAGCCGATCGCCGACAACAGCTTTCTGATCGAGGAGGCGTTCAACCAGGAGCGCGGCGTGGTGCAGCACATCAGCACCTTCGCCCGTCCCGACGGCGGCGGCGCCTGGGCCTGTACCTTCACCCAGGAGTGGCCCCTCACCGGCATGCGGCACCAGCTGAGCTATACCGTGCCGGTGCTGCACGACGAGGTGGCCGGGACCGGCGTCGGCGACATCGCGCTCAACTATCGCTACCAGTTGCTGGGCCTGGCCGGCGGGCCGGTCTTCCTGGCGCCGCGCCTCTCGCTGCTGCTGCCCACCGGGAGCGAAAGCCGGGGTCGAGGCGCGGGCGGGGCGGGCCTGCAAGCCAACCTGCCCCTCAGCCTGACCTCGGTGCGGCATCTGGCGCTCCACGCCAATGCCGGCGCCACCTGGGCTCCGTCGGCCAGGAATGCGCTGGGCGATGAGGCCGCCACCTTGAGCGCCAACGCCGGTGCCAGCGCCGTCTGGCTGCTGCGGCCGTCGTTCAACGTCCTGGTCGAGCTCCTCTGGTACGGCACCGAGAGCGTCGTCGGTCGCGATGCCACCGGCCGGACCAATAACTGGCTGCTCAATCCCGGGATGCGCTGGGCGTTCAACTTCCGGAGCGGTCTCCAGATCGTGCCCGGCGTGGCCTACACCGTGGACCTCGACGGGAACGACGGCACCAACGGGGTGTTCCTCTACCTGAGCTTCGAGCATCCCTTCAGCCGGCCGGCCCCGGCCGGGGCGGCCGACTGACCGTCGTCCCACCCCGGCCGGCCTGAGCCCGGCGACCGCAACACCAGAGAACCTCCGGCCGCCTGGCGGGTACCAGCTGCTCGGAGCTCCGATCGCGCCAGCCGGCCTTTGCTCTGTGCCCTCCCTGCCTCCGTGGTGATCTTTCTCCGGATGATGCCCCCTCCGCTGGCCCGCCTGCTGCTCGTCCTCACCGCCGCCGGGCTTCTGACCGGCAGACTCGCCGCCCAGCTTCCCGCCGTCGCCGTGGAGCGCCGCCTGGCGGACCAGCTGGCGCTCGGGATAGGGGACACGCTCCGGCTGGGTACCGCCCCCGACTCCATGGACGCCCTCGGCGTCGTCGGCGCCATTTACGAGCCCCGCCCGGACCCGGCGCAGATCACCAAGTCGGAGCGCTACGTTCGCCTCCACCTCCCGGACCTGGCCGCCCTGCTCGGCGCTCCCGACCAAGTGGACCGGTTCGGGGTAGCGCTGCTGCCCGGCGTGCCGGTCGCGGCGGGTCTCGCGGCCCTGGAGCGAAACGCCTTCGGCTACCAGGCCTTCGCCTCCGACTCGATCGCCGCCCAGTCGTCCCAGACCTTTCTCGTGGTCAGCCGCTTCCACCGGGCGATCGCGGTCATCACCATCGTCGCCAGCGCGGTGTTCCTGCTCTGCATCATGCTGCTCAAGGTCGAGGAGCGGCGGATGGACGCCGCCGTCATGCGCTTCGTCGGCGTCCGCCGCCGCACCATCTTCGGCGCGCTCCTCCTCGAGGCCACCCTGGTGGCCGTGGCCGGCTCGGTGCTCGGTACGGTCCTGGCCGTGCTGGCCGGCGCCGCCACCAACGCCTACTACCGCCGCTTCTTCGACACGGCCCTCACCTTCTCGCTGATCACGCCCGGCATCGTCCTCTTCAGCGTGGCCCTCTCGCTCGCGCTGGGACTCACCGCCGGCGCGGCCGCCGCCTGGCGGCTGGTCCACACTCGCCCCATGGTGCTCTGGGGCAGGGGATGAGCGGGGTGTCCTGGGGCCTCCGGAGCCTGTTCCGCCAGCCGCTTCGCACCGCGCTCTCGCTGGCGGGCATCGCGGTCGCCGCCGCGATGCTGCTGGACATGGTCATGCTCAGCGGGGGCATCGACAAATCCTTCAGCGACCTGCTGCTCGGTCGTGGCTTCCAGCTGCGGCTCACCCCCAAAGGCACCCTGCCGTTCGATACCGAAGCGACCATGGCGGGGGCGTCGGGCATCGTCGCCGCCCTGCGACGGGACCCAGCGGTGTCGGCGGCCGGGGCCGTGCTGGGCACCTCGCTCTACGGCCGGGCCGGTCAGGCCACCGTGACCCTGTTCGGGTACGGCATCGAGCCCGAAGCCCAATCACTCTACCAGCTCATGTCGGGGCGCGATCTCACGCCCGGCGACACGGCCGGCGTAGTCCTGAGCGATCCCGCCGCGCGCCTCCTCCGCGCGGCCGTGGGCGACACCATCACCCTCCTCGGCCGGCTGGACCCCCAGGTCGTGACCGCGGCCGTGGGTCGCCGCCTGGTGGTGCGGGGCATGGTCCGCTGGCTCTATGACTACCGCGGCCAGCCGTCGGTGGGGACGCTGCTGCCGGTCATGCAGCGGCTGGCCCGGCGGCAGGCCGCCGATCGCGCCTCGGTCATCCTGGTGCGCGCCCGGGTGGACGCCGAGGTACCGGCTCTGGCCGAAGCGCTTCGCGCCCGCTTCCCCCAGGTCGAGGTCAACAGCGTGGCCGACCTCGTCGCCCATTTCCGCGAGCGGCTGGTCTACTTCCGTCAGCTCTCCTACATCCTCGGCAGCATGAGCCTGGTGGTGACCGTGCTCCTGATCGCCACCCTGCTCACCATCACCGTCAACGAGCGCCTCGGCGAGATCGCGACCTTGCGCGCCATCGGCGTGAGCCGCGCCACGGTCGTGGGCCAGGTGCTCGCCGAAGGCACCGCGCTGACGCTGGTGGGCGCCGCGCTCGGTATCGTCCTGGGGCTGGGGACGGCGCGGTACCTCGACGCCATCCTCACCAGTTTCCCCGGCCTTCCCGCGGCCTTCTCCTTCTTCGTTCCCCGGGCCGATACGCTCGGCTTCGCCGCTCTCGTCCTGCTGCTCACCGGATCGGTTGCCGGGCTCTATCCTGCCTGGCTGGCATCGCGCGCGCCGATCGCCGCGACCCTCCGTTCGGAGGCCACCTGAGCCCGGGCTCGGCCGTGCCGCCGCTCCTCGCGCGCGACCTGCGCAAGGACTATCCGATGAACGGGGCGACGGTGCACGCGCTCCGCGGCGTCTCCCTGCGGGTGGACGCCGGCGACTACGCGGCCATCGTGGGCCCGTCGGGCAGCGGCAAGTCCACCCTCCTGCAGCTCCTCGGCGGCATCGACATCCCCTCGGCCGGCACGGTCGAGGTGCTCGGCACCCGGCTCGATGCCCTCTCGGACCGGGAGCTCACCCGCCTTCGCCTCACCCGGCTCGGCTTCATCTTCCAGCGCTTCCATCTGCTGCCCGTGCTCACCGCGCGGGAGAACGTCGAGCTTCCCATGGCCGAGGCCGGGCTCCGCGGGGCCGAGCGGCGGGCGCGCGCGCGGGAGCTGCTCGACTACGTCGGCCTCGCCCACCGGGTGGATCACCGGGCCACCCAGCTCTCCGGCGGCGAGATGCAGCGGGTCGCCATCGCCAGAGCACTGGCCAACCGGCCGGTCGTTCTGCTCGCCGACGAGCCCACCGGGGAGCTCGATGCCGCCACCGGCACCGAGATCCTCGGGCTCTTTCGCCGGCTCAACGCCGACGGGACCACCCTCGTGGTGGTGACCCACGACGATCGCCTGGCCGCCGAGGCGAGCCGGGTCATTCACATGCTCGACGGCACCATTCGCGACTGATGCTG
>JBBRGH010000041.1:0-13298 GCA_038240915.1 Gemmatimonadales bacterium
CGCCGGATGTCGGCGGCGGCAGCAACACCGGCACCTCGTGGGGTGGCAGCGGTGGCGTCCGCATCGGCAGCCCGATGTTCTCGGTCACCGCGTCCGGCTACTACGGCAAGGGCATCGGCACCACGCTGCTGTTCCTCAACGGCGCCACGGGCACCGGCGCCGGCGGCAGCGACGACCTCCGCAAGTCCTACGGCGGCATCGGTCAGGTCACCGTCACCCCGGCCAACAGCAAGGTTACGCTGGCGGGCAGCTGGGGCATCAGCATCCTCAAGAACGCCAACAGCGAAGCCGACTTCAAGACGAAGAACTGGCTCGCCTCCGGCGGCATCTACTACCAGGCGACCAAGTCGCTCAAGGCGGTGGGTGAGTTCAACTATGCGGTCACCGACGACGGCGTGAACGACAAGAACAAGGAAATCGCGCCCGCCTTCGGCCTGATGCTGTTCTTCTAAGCCACCGCGCCCCGGCGCCGTGGACGGCGGCCTCCCTTCGGGGAGGCCGCCGGTTTTTTTGGCCCCCCGGAGGGTGTAGATTCCACCCCGCACACACCCACTTCCACTCCCGAGGTCCGGACCGATGTCACTCCGTGCGGCCGCCGCGCTCCCGCTCCTCCTCGCCGCCGCCTGCGGCGCCAACGCCCCGCTGGCCACGACCCTGAGCGCCAACAGCCCGTCGCCCGCGCCGGACGTCTTCGCCTGCGCGCGAACCCAGCTCAAGGCGGTCAACTTCGACCAGACCTCGGTGGATCTGCAGGACTACCGGCTCAACGGCAAGCAGTACGACGAGACCGTGCGCCGAGCCGACGTCAACTTCCGGCGGCTGGTGAACCGGCTCGAGATCGAGGCCAAGCCCGGGACGGACGGCGCCGTGAGCATGCTCAAGGTGACGGCGCGAACCTTCGCGGAGTACACCACTCAGCGCGGCCCCACCGAGGAGCAGGACCGCACCTCCGAAACGGCCCAGGCCGCCGCGCAACGGATCATCACGCAGTGTGGCGGCGCGGTGGCCGCGCCCAAGGATCAGAGCTAGGTTTCGGGCATACACGTCCCCTCGCACCGTTCGCACTGGAGTCCGGCAGTGGCGGTACCGCTGGTTCAATTGACGCGTTCGGCCGCGCCGGCCGGAGCGACGATGCCTCCGTTCGCCGGCCCGGCGCGCAAGCCCGGGTGGCTCAAGGTGAGGGCGCCGGGCGGACCGAACTACGTGCATCTCAAGACCATGATGCGCGAGCTCGGACTCCACACGGTGTGCGAGGAAGCCCGCTGCCCGAACATCGGCGAATGCTGGGAGCACAAGGCCGCCACCTTCATGATTCTGGGCGATGTGTGCACCCGGAACTGCACCTACTGTGCGGTGGCCCACGGCACCCCGACCGCCTTCGACCCGCTGGAGCCCGTCCGCCTGGCGGAGGCGGTGGAGCGGATGGGGCTGGCCCACGTGGTGATCACCTCGGTGGACCGCGACGACCTGGCCAACGGCGGCGCCGAGGCGTTCGCCGGATGCATCACCGAGATCACGCAGCGCCTGCCGGACACCTCGGTCGAGGTCCTGATCCCCGACTTCAAGGGCTCGGAGCAGGCGCTCCGGCTGGTGATGGACGCCCGCCCCGACATCCTCAACCACAACCTCGAGACCGCCGAGCGGCTGTACCGGCTGGCCCGGCCGGGCGGGCGGTACGACCGGGCCCTCGCCCTCCTGGCCAGTGCCCGCCGGTTGGACCCCGGGGCGTTGACCAAGAGCGGCATCATCCTCGGCATGGGCGAGGAGTGGGACGAGGTGCTGGTCTGCATGCGGGACCTGCGGCGGAGCGACGTCAACATCCTTACCCTCGGCCAGTACCTGCGCCCGTCCGATGGCCACCTGCCGGTGGCCCGCTACTACACGCCAGACGAGTTCGTTGAGCTGCGGGAGCTGGGGCTGGAGATGGGGTTCGCCCACGTGCAGGCGAGCCCGCTTACCCGGTCGTCGTATCACGCGTGGGAACAGGCGGCGGCCGCGGGCGGGCGCGCCGGGGCGGCCCGCTGATGGCCGGCACCGCGGCGCCCCAGGCTCGCGCCCGCCGTCGCGGACTCGATCCGGCCCGGGCGGACGAGTATCGCGGCTGGCTTCGGCAGATGGTGCTGATCCGCCGGTTCGAGGAAAAGGCGGGCGAGGCCTACAGCCTCGGCAAGATCGGCGGCTTCTGCCACCTCTACATCGGGCAGGAAGCGGTGGCCGTGGGCAGCCTGGCGGCGCTCCGGCCGGACGACTACATCACCTGCTCCTACCGCGAGCACGGCCACGCCCTGGCGCGCGGGATCAGCTCGCGGGCGGTGATGGCGGAGCTGTTCGGCAAGGCGCCCGGCTGCAGCGGCGGCAAGGGCGGCTCCATGCACCTGTTCGACGCCTCGCTCGGCTTCCTGGGGGGGCACGGGATCGTCGGCGGACACATTCCCCTCACGACGGGGATGGCCTTCGCCGCCAAGTACCGCAACACCGACCAGGTGGCCATCTGCTATTTCGGGGAGGCGGCCGTCAACAACGGCGCCTTCCACGAGGCCCTCAACATGGCCGCCCTCTGGAAGCTGCCCGCCATCTACATTTGCGAGAACAACCGCTACGGCATGGGCACCGCGCTCGAGCGCGCCAGCGCCATCTACGACATCTCCGAGCGGGCCTGCTCCTACGACATGGCCAACGAGGTGGTGGACGGGCAGGACGTGCTGGTGATGCATGCCGCCATGGAGCGGGCGGTGGAGCGGGCCCGGAAGGACAAGCACCCCACCCTGCTCGAGGTCCGCACCTATCGCTTCATGGGCCATTCCATGTCCGACCCGATCCACGGCCACTATCGCACCCGCGAGGAGGTCGAGGACCAGCGGAAGCGGGATCCGATCGCCGTCTGGTCGCAGCGCCTGGTCGAGGACGGCCTGATGGAGCAGGCGGCGGTCAAGGCGATGGACAAGGACGTGATCGGGGAGGTCGAGGACGCCTACAAGTTCGCCGACGAGGCGCCGGACCCGGAGGCGGGGGAGCTCTACACGCATGTGTATGCGGACTGAGTGGCGACGGGCGTCAGGGCGGCAGAGCGGCCAGACGGCCCCGCGCCCGTCGGCCCGGGCCGTTCGCCCTGCTCGGGGTGACGAGGGACGCGCGGGCACGAGCGGGCGGGGCTGACGGACATGGCCGTCGTCACTTACCGCGACGCCCTCAACGCGGCGCTCCGCGAGGAGATGGAGCGCGACGCCGACGTCTTCCTCATGGGCGAGGAAGTCGGCGTGTACCAGGGCGCCTACAAGGTGAGCCGCGGGCTGCTCGACGAGTTCGGGCCGATGCGGGTCGTGGATACGCCGATCACCGAGCTCGGCTTCGCCGGCGTGGGGGTCGGGGCCGCCATGGTGGGACTGCGGCCGGTCATCGAGTTCATGACCTGGAACTTCGCCCTCCTCGCCATCGACCAGCTGATCAACTCGGCCGCCAAGATGCGATACATGTCGGCCGGCCAGGTGGGCGTGCCGGCGGTGTTCCGCGGCCCCGGCGGCTCCGCCCTCCAGCTTGGCGCGCAGCACTCGCAGGCCTTCGAGAGCTTCTACGCTCACATCCCTGGGCTCAAGGTCGTCATGCCGGCCACGCCGGCCGACGCCAAGGGCCTGCTCAAGAGCGCCATCCGGGATGACAACCCGGTGGTGTTCATCGAGGGTGAAATGCTCTACAACCTCAAGGGCGAGGTGCCCGAAGGCGAGCACGTCGTCCCCCTGGGCAAGGCCGACGTGAAACGCGCCGGGCGCGACGTCACCATCGTCTGCCACTCCAAGACCGTGTCCATCGCGCTCAAGGCGGCGGAGCAACTCGCGGCCGAGGAGATCGACGCCGAGGTGCTCGACCTGCGGACCATCCGCCCGCTCGACACCGAGGCGGTGCTCCAGTCGGTCGGCCGGACCCACCGCTGCGTGGTGGCCGAGGAGGGCTGGCCCTTCGCCGGCGTCGGCGCCCAGGTGGTGGACACCATCCAGCGGGAGGCATTCGACGAGCTCGACGCGCCGATCCTCCGGGTCACCGCCGCCGACGTCCCCATGCCTTACAATAAGCACCTCGAGAAGGCCGCCAAGGTCGATCCCGCCCGGATCGCCGCCGCGGTGCACTCGGTGCTCTACCGCGACTGACGATGGCGACCAAGGTGGTGATGGAGGCGCTCTCGCCCACGATGGAGGAAGGGCGCCTGGTCGAGTGGAAGAAGGGCGAAGGCGACCTGGTGGCCGTGGGTGACGTGCTGGCCGAGGTGGAAACCGACAAGGCGGTGATGGAGCTGGTGGCGCGGGCGGGGGGGACGTTGCTGAAGCAGGTGGTGGCCGCGGGGGCCACCGTGCCGGTGTCCCAACTGGTCGCTCTGATTGGCGAGCCGGGCGAAGTAGTGGACAACGGGAAGCCGGCGGCGGCCGAGCCGGCGACAGCGGCAGCCGCAGCAGCCCCGGCAATCCCGAAGGAAACCTCCCCGGTGCCCGCCGCCGCGCCGGCAGCGTCAGCGGCTGCCGCGACCGCCTCCGTGCCGGGCCCCGCGCCCGGAGCACGGGTCAAGGCATCCCCGCTCGCCCGACGGATCGCCGCGGAGCGCGGCATCGATCTCGATGGCATCGCGGGGAGCGGACCCGAGGGTCGGGTCGTGCTGCGCGACCTCGAAGGGGGGACGGCGAGCGCGGGTCCGGCCAGGGCCGCCGCGCCTCGCTCCAGTGCGGTCGCAGCCGGTGCCCCCGCGCCCCCGCGCCAGGTCGTGGTCCGCTCGCCCGACGGTGCGGCCTTCACCGACGTGCCGCTGACCCAGCTCCGGAGGACCATCGCCCGACGGCTGGTCCAGTCCATCGGCCCGGTCCCCACCTTCTACCTCACCACCGAGGTGGACATGGAGCGGGCCTGGGATGCGCGCGAGGCCCTCAAGGCCCTCGGCGAGGTCCCGAAGGTCTCCTTCAACGACATCATCATCAAGGCCGTGGCTGCCGGGCTCCGGCAACACCCGGCCTGCAACGCCTGGTGGCAGGACGACCGGATCCGCTACTGGCACGAGATCCACGTGAGCATGGCCGTGGCGATCGAGGACGGCCTCATCACCCCGGTCATCCGCCACACCGATCTCAAGTCGCTGCGGGAGATCGCCGCCGAATCACACGACCTGGCCGGGCGGGCCCGGGAGCGCCGGCTGGCACCCGAGGAATACACCGGCGGCACTTTCTCGGTGTCGAACCTGGGCATGCTCGACATCGACGAGTTCACGGCCGTGATCAACCCGCCCGAGGCCGGGATCCTGGCGGTGGGACGGATTGTTCAGAAGGCGGTGGTGCACGAAGGGCAGCTGGCCGCCCGGCGGCGGCTCCGGCTCACGATGTCTTGCGACCACCGCGTGATTGACGGGGCAACGGGGGCGGCTTTCCTCAAGACCCTCAAGGCGATGCTGGAGAATCCGCTGGCGCTGGTGTGGTGAGGGCTCCCGCCGCGCCCGGAAAATCGCGCGAGGCGGGGGGTGCCGGCCCGCGACTGTGACCTTTCACTAAAGGATATCCGTGGCGACCCAGTTCGACGTCATCACTATCGGCGGCGGTCCGGCCGGTTACGTCTGCGCGATCCGCGCCGCCCAGCTCGGCCTGGCGACGGCGGTCGTGGAGCGTGACAAGCTGGGCGGGGTGTGCGTCAATATCGGCTGCATCCCGACCAAGGCGCTGCTGCACAGCGCCTACGTGGCCAACCTGGTGGCGCACGACGCGAAGGATCTGGGCGTCGAGGTCGGCAGCGTCAAGGCGGACTACGGCGTGGCCATGCGCCGCTCGCGCAAGGTGTCGGAGCAGAACTCCAAGGGCGTCGAGTTCCTGATGAAGAAGCACAAGGTGACGGTCATCCGGGGCACCGGCGTCCTGGGGAAGAACCGCACCGTCACGGTGGGCACCGACCAGTACCAGGCCCGGAAGGGCGTGGTCATCGCCACCGGCTCGCGGGTCAAGGGAATTCCGCAAATCGGGCTCGAGATCAACAAGACCACTGTCATCAGCTCGGACGAGGCGCTGTTTCTGACTGAGGTCCCGAAGTCGATCGCGGTCATCGGCGCAGGCGCCGTCGGCTGCGAGTTCGCCGACATCTTCAACGCCTTCGGCAGCAAGGTCACCCTGATCGAAGCCCTGCCGCGGATCCTGCCGCTGGAGGACGCCGAATCGTCGGACGCGCTGGCCAAGAGCTACAAGAAGCGCGGCATCGCCGTGCAGGCGGGCGTCAAGGTCGCCAAGGCCACCGTGGCGACCGACAAGGTGACGCTCGAGATCGAGTCCGGCGGCAAGAAGGAGTCGCTCGAGGTCGAGAAAGTCCTCATGGCAGCGGGACGCGCGGTGAACACCGAGGGCATGGGGTTCCAGGAGGCCGGGGTCCGGCTGACCGACCGGGGCTTCGTCCAGGTCAACCTCGCCACCCTCGAGACCACCGCCCCCGGCGTCTACTGCATCGGGGACGTGGCCGGCCCGCCCATGCTGGCCCACAAGGGCAGCCGGGAAGGCATCCTCGTGGCCGAGCTGATGGCGGGCGGCCAACCCCACCCGATCAAGTACGACAACGTACCCAGCGTCACCTACTGCCATCCGGAGGTGGCCAGTATCGGCCTCACCGAGGAGCAGGCCAAGGAGCGGAAGCTGGACTACCAGGTGGGCCGCTTCCCCTTCAGCGCCAACGGCCGGGCCCGGTGCACCAACGAGACCGAGGGCTTCGTCAAGATCATCCGCGACAAGAAGTACGGCGAGATACTGGGGGCGCACATCGTGGGCAGCCACGCCTCGGAGATCATCCACGAGCTGACCGTGGCCCGGGAGAACGAGTACACGGTCGAGGAGGTCGATCTCGCCATCCACGCCCACCCGACCCTCTCGGAGGCGATCGCCGAGGCGGCGCTCGACTCGATGGGGCGGGTCATCCACATCTGACCGTGGGCCCGATCCGCCTCGTCGCCCTGGCCATGGGGTCAGGCGTGGCGTTCGGGCTCGCCGTCGTGAGCGCCACCACCTTCGCTGTGGACCTGCTCCGGTCGGCCTCGCCGGCGGCTGGGCCGCACGACGGCGCCCCGCTCTACCTGCTCTTCTTCGGTACCCTGGCCGGACTCGTGCTCGCGGGTCTGCTCGCCTGGCGCCTGCTCGACCCGATCCTCTCGATCTATCGCCGGGGCGGCCTCAGCGTGGTGAGTGCGCTCGCCACGGTGCTGGCCATGCTGCTCTGCATCCCGGTCCACCAGCTGGCGGGCCGCGCCGGGCTGGCGGCGCTGGGAGCGGCCGCCGCCGCGACGTCCCTGCTGCTCGCCCGCCTGGCCCGGAGGGGGGAGCTCGCGTGAGCGCCCGGCTCGAGCTGATGGAGCTGGGCCGCCGCCCGTACGCCGAGGTACTCGAGCTGCAGCGGTCGCTCTGCCGGCAGCGGATGGCGGGCGAGCGATCCCATGACGTGCTGCTCCTGGTCGAGCACGATCCGGTCGTGACGCTGGGCCGGGGCACCCGGGCCAGCAGCCTCCCGCTGGCGCCGGCCGAGCTGGAGCGCCGGGGCCTGGCGGTGGCGGAGGTCGAGCGCGGGGGAGACGTGACCTATCACGGGCCGGGCCAGCTGGTGGGCTACCCCATCCTCGACCTGCGCGAGCACCGGCAAGATCTCCACTGGTACCTGCGTCAGCTCGAGGCCGCCCTGATCGGCGCCCTGGGCGTTCTCGGCGTCCCGGCCGAGCGGTTGCCCGGCCTCACCGGCGTCTGGACCAGCGGGAGGAAGATCGCGAGCCTGGGCATCCACGTGAAACAGTGGGTGACATTTCACGGCTTCGCGCTCAACGTCAGCACCAACCTCCGCGCCTTCGAGCTGATGGTGCCGTGCGGCATCGCGGGGGTGGTGATGACCAGTGTCGCGGCCGAGACCCGCCGGGGTGACGGCCACCTGTTGTGGGCCGAGACGAGGGACGCCGTGGTGGAGGAGTTCGGCCGCACGTTCGGATACGGGACGGTCGAGGCGGTGCCGTCGGCGCTTTCCACCCCCCAAAGAGCCTAGCCCGCATGACCGACCGGATCGACGTCCGCGATACCGCCAGCCCCCGCCTGCCGCCGGGACAGATCGTGACTCGGAAGTGGCCGGTGCTGCACTACGGTACCGTCCCCCGAGTGGACCCGGGCACCTGGCGCTTCGAGGTCACCGGCGCGGTCGAGCGCCCGCTCTCGCTCAGCTGGGAAGAGCTGCTGGCGCTGCCCCGCCGGGAGACCGCATGCGACATGCACTGCGTGACCCGCTGGAGCCGCTACGACAACGTGTTCGAGGGAGTGCCGGTGCAGGAGGTGCTCGCGCGCGCGGGCGTGAAGCCGGAGGCCGCCTTCGTGCTCGTCCACGCGGCGCAGGACTACTCCACCAACCTTCCCCTGACGGATCTCGACCGCGCCGCCAACCTGCTGGCGCTGACCCACGACGGCGAGCCGTTGACGCTCGAACACGGCGGCCCGGTCCGCCTGCTGGTGCCCCACCTCTACCTGTGGAAGAGCGCGAAGTGGGTCACCGGCTTTCAGCTGCAGGAGGAGGACGACCCGGGATTCTGGGAGCAGAACGGCTACCACATGCGGGGCGATCCATGGCAGGAGGAGCGCTACGGACGCGCTGATCCAGTGCGGATGCGCCGAGGACCGCGCTAGCGGGACGGGACCGGGTTCAAGTCTTGTTTTTGAGCCCCAACCCGGTTTTTCTGTCTAGCATGGCAGAATCGCCCCTACGTCCGACGCCCGAGGCCCAGGCGGACCAGCGGATCACCGACATCCTGCGCGCGGCGGACAGCTGGTCCAGGGAGGCGCCCAGGGCGCTGACGCCGGCCATCCGGGCCGTCTGCATCCGCCTGGCCGAGATGGTCGCCGATCAGCGGCACTACCTCGCCCCGCTGCCGGAGCCGCAGGAGAGCGAGCGGCGCACTGTCCTTACCATGGTGGCTGAGCGGCTCCGGTCCGGGACGGTCACCCAGGGGCTCGACCAGCACCTCAAGGCGCTCGAGGAAATGGAGCTCCGGTCCACCGGCTCGTGGTCCGTGGTGGAGACGGCGCAGACTGAGTGGATCACCACCGCCATCCGCTACCTGGAGACCTGCGCCCGGGAGCTGCCCGCCGCCGACCGCCCCGACCCCTACTGGGCCGACGACGTCGTGGCGGGCATCATCGCCTCGGCCCGGGCATTGATCGGCATCGACGAGCTGCACGCCCGCACCGAGGCGCGCTACTCGGGCCCGATCAAGCGACTGGCGCCAGAGGAGGAGGGCTGACCGTCGCCCCCGCGCCCTGCTCGGCAAACAGCTCGAAGAACCGCCCGAAGATCTCGATCCCGCTCCAGAGCTGAGCGAGGTCGAGTTTTTCATTGGGGGAATGGAGGCCGTCGTCTGGCAGCCCGATGCCGGTGAGCAGGACCGGCGCGCCGGTGAGGCCGAGATCGGGAATGATCGGGATCGAGCCGCCCGAGCGGATCCGGACCGCCGACCGGCCGGTGACGCCGGCAAAGGCCTCGTCCAGCACGGCAAAGGCGGGATGGTCCACGTCCACCAGCACCGGATCGCCGCCGTGCAGCAGGGTGACCTTCACCTCCGCCCACCTCGGCGCCAGCGATGCCACCGCCCGCTCGAGCTGCTTCCCCACCTTGGCGAAACTCTGGCCCGGGACCAGGCGGAGACTCACCTTGGCCGTGGCCTGGGCCGGAATCACGGTCTTGGCCCCTTCGCCGACGAAGCCGCCCCTGATGCCGTGGATCTCGAACGTGGGGAGGGCCCATACCCGCTCGAAGATCGAATATTCCTTGAGCCCCCCGAGCACCTGCCCGGTGACCTCCTCCCGCAGGTAGGCGGCCTTGTCGAATGGAAGCTGCTTCCAGGTCTTGAGCTCGTGCTTGGTGGGCGGCTCGACGGATTTGTAGAGCTTGGGGATCTGGATCTCGCCATCGGCGTCCTTGAGCTTGGAGAGCAGGCGCACCAGGGTCTCGATCGCGTTGGGCGCCACCCCGCCATAGCTGCCCGAGTGCAGGTCGCGCTCCAGCGTCCGGACCGAGATCTCGGCATAGCAGAGGCCGCGCAGGGCGGTGTACACCGCGGGCCAGCCTGGGGCGTAGTACGACATGTCGCAGACCAGGGCCGCGTCGGCCCGGGTCCGCTCGGGCTCCGCGTGGAGCAGGTCGGCGATGACGTGCCCGCCGCACTCCTCCTCCCCCTCGAAGAGAAACCGGACGTTGAGGGGCGGGCGCCGGTCGGCGTCGAGCGTGGCCTCGTAGGCCTTGAGCAGACAGAACACCTGCCCCTTGTCGTCGGCAGCCCCGCGGGCATACAGCCGGCCGTCGCGGACGGTCGGCTCGAACGGCGGGGTGATCCACTCGTCCAGCGGGTCGGGCGGCTGGACATCGTAATGCCCGTAGATCAGCAGCGTCGGCCGGTCCGGCACCTCGGGGCTCTCGGCCCAGACCACCGGATGCCCCCGGCCTTCGAGGATCTCGACCGTCGGGCAGCCGAGGCTCCGGAGCTCGTCCCGCAGCCACTCGGCGGCCCGCCGGCAGTCTGCCGCGTGCGCGGGCAGGGCGCTCACACTCGGAATGGAGAGGAACCCGGAGAGCTCGCCCAGCATCCGGCTCTGCTCGCGGGTGACGAAACTGGTATCCATGGAAGTGGTCCCGGTCTGAAGGTGGCGCGCACGGATTGCCAGGAAAGCTACACATCCCGGGTGCGGGCGCGAGAGGCGGGTGACCTGCCTCACCGCTGGCACCGGCCTGGAGGGATAGGATGCGAGTCCTTGGTTGTCGGGGACACCGAGGCGGCCGCAACGGCGGCACGCCCCTCCCCCATACAGTCGGCAGGAGGCAGGATGTCGAAAGGTCATTTCACCGCGCTCGCCGCGGCGCTCGCCCTCGGGGCGTTCGCGCCACGCCTCGCGGCTCAGGACTCGTCCACCGCGGGCGTGACGCGTCCGGATACATCGGGGTACACCGGCGCCGGTGGCGTGGACACCAGCACCGGGCCCGGCCGGGTCGGGGTCGGCGACAGCGGCATCACGGATACGTCGAGCTTGCGGAAGTCAGGTGATAGCAGCACTTACGCGCCGGCCTCCGGAGCCGTCAGGGACAGCATCGCGCCGATGGGCGGCGACACCAGCGGCATGGGCGGCCAGCCCGCCGACACTGCCACCACTGGCGCGACCCCGACGCCCGGGGGGGCCACCACTCCCGGCACCACGTCCAACCCGGGTGGAGGCACGAACCCAAGCGGCGGCACCAATCCAGGTGGCGGCACGAATGCACCCTCGGGGACCTCTACCGACGCGGCAGGAGTGAGCAAGCAGTCGCCGTAACCAGCTCCGACAGTGAGCTCGAGCGGAACGAAGGGGGCATGCCCGAAAGCATGCCCCCTTCGTGTGCGATCGGGGTGAGCGGGAAACTCGGCCTTAGCCCCCTAGTGCGCCTGTCCGTCCGTGCTGTCCGCCACGGCGGATTCGAGCCGGGCGTACGCACTATCACCCTCCACCCCCGCCATCAACGTCCCCATGGCCGCCACGCTCGCCTGGATATCCTCGTCGTGCTGCCGGTACCAGCGGTCGAACAGGTCGAGGCGGGTCCGGTAGATTCGGGCCCCGATGAGCCGGGCGTTGTTGACCGGACGTTCCGGCACCCTCCCGATGCTGTAGGTCCGCAGCCGGGTCGCCACCGAGTCCTGCAGCTGGACCCGGGCCCAGGCCGCGGCGTCGGCCCGTCCCTGCTCGAGCGCCGCCGAGTCGGGATGGGTGTCGTAGAGACCCTGCAGGCGCCCCACCAGCCCGGCGTAGAACTCCCCGAGCACGATCTCGTCGTGCCAGCGGTCCACGGCGCGCTGGGCCAGCAGGCTATCGCCCCGCTCGCGAAAGAAGGACTGGGCCGAGTGGTAGCCCACGAACTGGGCGTAGCTCTCGTTGAAGGGCGTGGCGCTCTTCACGTAGAGCGTGTTGTGGGCGATCTCGTGGAACACCGTGGCGGCGAGCTCGACCGAGTCGCGCGTGAGGGCGGTCGAGAGCAGCGGGTCGTTGAACCAGCCCAGGGTCGAGAACGCTCCTGACGGCCGGAGATGGATGTCGTACCCGCGGGCGGCCAGGCGGTCAGCCTCGCGTTGGGCGGCCCGAGTGTCGAAGAAACCCTTGTAGGGAATCCGGCCGACGATCGGATACTTCCACGTGTAGGGGCAGATGCAGTCTCGTGGGGCGGCCTGGAGCACCAGCAGGAGCGTGTCCCGGCCCACGTCGGCGTAGGTGGTGTACGTGGCCTTGGCCTCCAGGCCCAGCCGGGCCGCGTAGTCCCGGCTCGCGACCACCAGCCCAAGCGCGTCGCGGAGGGCGGGATCGGTGCGCGGATCGGCCGCGAGCGCGGTGATCGGCTGGCGGGCCTGGAGGATCCGGGTTTCTTCGATGCCGGCGCGGGTGAGGTAGCGGACGTCGTCGCTGGCCAGATAGGCGGTGCCGTACCCGGCGAAGAGCGCGGCGACGACGACCAGGAAGATCACGCCCTTCACCGCACCCGCACGAGCGCGATCCGGGGTACCGCGGTGGCGCCGAGGGGAATGGACCCGGCGCCGTCGGTCAGGATGAAGGCGACCTCGCCCGAGCCGGCCGGCTGGATGATCCGGACATGGCGGCCGGAGCCGGCCCTGAGCGTGCCGGTGCGGTCGTAGGTGCCCGTCCGGGTGCTGTCGGGGGTGAGCGGGTAGGGCTTGCTGAAGACGCCCGGGAAGTTGGCCTGGTAGATCTGCCGCAGGTTGAAGCTGGTGTACTCGAGCCGGTTACTCGAGGGCACGAAGCCCGGCAGGTTGGTCGTATAGTTCGCCATCTGCCACTGGGCGATCAGGGTGGAAAAATCCTCCCCGGTCACCGCCGCGACGTTGGCGGCGCCGACCCGGTTGGTCAGCAGCAGCCCGCGGGTGAGCTCCGTCGCAAGCGGCTCGGTGGTGGCGAAGTGATCGCCCAGCCAGCGGACGAAGAGCCAGCTGGCGCCCCGCTCGGTGAGGGTCCCCCCGGATAAAAAGGGCGCGACCACGAAGCTGGCCTCGGGATCGTTCAGGTAGGTGTAGGCGTTGGAGATGTCGTCGCCCAGGAACTGATCCTCGCACTGGCTGAAGTCGGGACAGAAGGTGTCCGGCACCTGCCGCCCGCCCAGCTCCTCGGCGAAGTGGGACAGGCCCTCGTTGAGCCAGGTATCCTCGACGTCCCCGCCGCGGATCAGGACGTGCTGGTTGAAGCTGATCATGTGCTGGAATTCGTGAATGAACACGCCCGGCAGCGACTGCGTGACCGTGGCCT
>JBBRGH010000042.1:0-12974 GCA_038240915.1 Gemmatimonadales bacterium
CAGCGCCGCGCCCGGCCGCTGCAGCTCCCGGAGGCCGGGCCGCAGGATGTTGTTGTGGATCTCGACTGCACTGAGCCGGGTGCCCGCTTCCGCTTGCTGTTCCGCCATCGGTGACTCCGGTAAGGTGCTTCGGGTCGTCGCTCGTCGAGGGCGCCTGTTGCGGCACTGCCGCCGCCCGTCCGTTCCCGGGCCCTGAGAATCTATCCGCGCTCCGCCTCCTTGCGCCCTCGCGGCTCCCGGAGCCAACCTTGGGCTATGACCAGGTACGCGCGCATGCACGTTCTGCTGGCGAAGTCGATCGGCCCGGCCGGGTGCCTCACGACGCTGGCGCTCGCCGCCGCGGTCCGGCTGCCGGCCCAGTCCTCCGCCCGTCCGGCCCAGGCCGACGCGGCGCCGGCACCGCCGGTCGCCGCGGTCCGCCCGCAGACTGATACCGTCGCCGGGCAGGTCTGGACCGACCCCTACGCTTGGCTCCGCGACGACCGCCGCCGAAATCCCGAGGTCCTGGCCCACCTCAAGGCCGAGAACGCGTACGCGGAGCGGATGACCCGCCACAGCCGGCCGCTCGAGGATCGTCTATACCGCGAGATGGTCGGCCACACCAAGGAGACCGATCTCAGCGTCCCCGAGCTCGACGGCGGCTACTACTACTACTCCCGCACGGTGAAGGGCGCGCAGTATCCCATCTTCTGCCGCCGGCGCGGCCGCTTGTCGGCGCCGGAGGAAGTGCTGCTCGACGAGAACGCGCTCCGCCGGGGTCACGGCTACTCCCACGTGGGCCTCCGGCAGGTGAGCCCCGACGGCCGGATGCTCGCGTACGGGCAGGACACCAGCGGGTCGGAGTGGTACACGGTCCGGGTGAAGGATCTTCGTACCGGCCGGCTGCTGCCGGACGCGATCGACAGCGTCAGCTACGGCCTCGAGTGGGCGGCCGACAACCGCACCCTGTTCTACACCCGGGACGACCTCGCGCACCGGCCCAACCGGATCTACCGCCACGCGCTCGGCGGCCAGGAGGAATCGCTGGTGGTGAGCGAGCCCGACTCGCTCTTCAACCTGACCCTCGGCCGGACGAAGGATCGCGCCTACCTGCTGGCCACCAGCGCCAGCTTCACTACCGGCGAGGTCCGCTACCTGCCCGCCGACCGGCCCACCGCCGAGTGGCGGGTACTGCTGCCCCGGCGGGCCGGCGTCGAGTACTCCGCCGAACATCAGGGGAGCGACTTCCTGGTGCTGACCAACGACGGCGCGGCCAACTTCCGGGTCCTCCGGGCTCCCGACGGCGCCACGTCATCGGACGCGGCACCGGGCCCGTGGACCGAGCTGGTCCCCGCCAGCGACTCGACCCTGATGGAGGGCATGGACGTCTTCGAGCGCCACCTCGTTCTCTACCGCCGGGGCGACGCGCGGCAGCAGATCCGGGTGCTTCCGCTCTCGGGTGGCACGGCAGGAGCCGCCTACGACGTGGACTTCCCCGAGCCGGTGCACGCCTACGTCCGGAGCGCCAATCCCGAGTACCACACCCGGACCCTGCGCTTCGTCTACAGCTCGCTCAAGACTCCGCCCACGGTGTACGACTACGACCTCGACACCCACCGGCGCACGGTCCGCAAGGTGACCGAGGTCCCCGGCTTCGATCCCGCCGAGTATGTCACCGAGCGGGTCTGGGCGCCGGCGGCGGATGGGGCCCGGGTGCCGGTGTCGCTGCTCTACCGCCGGAGCCTCCGCCGCGATCGCCCGCACCCGATGCTGCTCTACGCCTACGGCTCCTACGGCTACAGCACCGATCCCACCTTCAGCGCCCACCTGTTGCCGCTGGTGGACCGCGGCTACGTCTTCGCCATCGCCCACATCCGGGGCGGCCAGGAGATGGGCCGCGCCTGGTACGACCAGGGCAAGATGCTGAGGAAGAAGACCACCTTCACCGACTTCGTCGCGGCGGCGGAGTACCTGGTCAAGGAGGGCTGGACCGCGCCGGACAAGCTGGCCATCCGGGGCGGCAGCGCGGGCGGGCTGCTGATGGGTGCGGTGACGAATATGCGGCCCGACCTGTTCCGCGTGGTCGTGGCCGACGTGCCCTTCGTGGACCTGATCAACACCATGCGCGACCCGACCCTCGAGTTCACCACCCAGGAGTGGCAGCAGTGGGGCAACCCGAACGTGCCGGATCAGTTCGCCTACATGCGGAGCTACTCGCCCTACGACAACGTCGCCCGGACGGCCTACCCGGCGATGCTGGTGACGGCGGGGCTCAACGATCCGCGGGTCAATTACTGGGAGCCGGCCAAGTGGGTGGCCCGGATCCGGGCGGCCAAGACGGACACGCGGCCGCTGGTGTTCAAGGTCAACATGGACGCAGGGCACGCCGGGGCGTCAGGGCGGTATGAGGCGCTTCGGGAGGAGGCGTTCCGGTATGCGTTCGTGGTGGATCAGATCGGGACGGGGGAGGCGGGGATGGCGGGGCGGCCGTAGGGTCGACGACCGCGAAGGCGTGGCTCCCCCCTACCGCTCCCCCTTCCCCTTCAGCCCCTCCAGCCAGTGCTCCGCCACGATCAGCTCGCTCTCCTGCGCCGACTCCCCCTCCCGCAGCATCACGAACCGCCGGTCGTCGGCGGTGACGTCGTAGGACGGAATCGGCCCCAGCCGGAGGAACGGCGCGAACGAGAAGAGCGCCCGCTGCTCGCCCACCGCGAAGGCAGCGCCCGGCCGGATGTCGGCCGAGATCAGCTCGTTCTTGCCGTTCAGGTAGTAGAGCTGGCGGCCGTTCCTGCTCCACACCGGCTGGCTCCCGCCGGCGGTCGAGACCTGCCACTTGGCCGAGCTGGTCTCGGGAAACGGCCGGGCATAGATCTCCATGGTGCCCGACTCGTCCGACGCATAGGCCAGCCACCGCTGGTCCGGCGAGAGCGCCGGGAACATGTTGTTGGCGGAGGAGTTCACCAGCGGGGACGCGGTCGTATCACCCTGGCGGACGCCGAAGATGCTGTTGTTCCCCGTCGCCTGCGCGCTCCTGAGGATCAGCCACCGCCGGTCGCGCGATGGGACGATCTGCCCCCAGTCGGTGGCGGAGCGGAACACGACGGTAGCGTTCCCGGTCCCATCCGCTCGGTGCTCCATGACCGTGCCCACCCCCGAGCCTGTCCGATCCGAGATGTAGATCAGCGACCGGCCGTCGGGTGCCCAGACCGGACGCCCGCTGCCGCTGTCCCCGAAGGTGATCCGCGAGAACGGGCCGGTCGGCAGCGTCTTGACCCAGATATCCGACTTCCCGTTCCGCGACAGCGCCACCGCGAGCGACTTTTCGTCCGGTGAGAGAGCGACGGCCTCGATGGTGCCCTGAGGGTCCCAGGCCGGGTCCACTGGCGAGGCCCCGCCTTCCCGCGTCACCCACACCGCTCGCCGGGCCCCGATGGCCCCACCGCTGGTGTAAACCAGCGTCCCACTCGGCGAGAGGGCCAGGTCCACGCTGAACCCGCCGGCCCGGACGCCGATGCCCTCCAGCAGCGCGATGGGGGACCCGGTCAGCTCGAGCTTCGCCGCGTCGAACGGAATGGCGATCAGCTTCCCCTCGGCGGTGACCACCAGCAGGTGGCCGGTCGGCGCATAGCGCGCAAACACCCCGCGGGTCAGCACCTTGAGCGGACCATTCGGCACCTTGATCGCGGCGATCTGAAACTCGGTCTGGCCCTTGCCCCCGTAGCGCAGCCGGAACAGGAGCCCGCCGCCCGGCAGCGCGTTGAGGAATTCGGCGCCGACCTCGTGCCGCTCCGCCGACACCGCGTACACCGGCTCCACCACCCCGCCGCTGGGCCGCACCCGGAGAATCCCGGCGCCGCCCTCGACGTAGACCCAGCCGTCGGCGCTCCAGTCGGCGCTGGTGGTGTTGGCGGTGTCGAGCAGCGTCACCGTCGGCGTCCCGTCCAGCGAGGCGATCCGCAGCGTGTTCCCATTCTTGATGAACCCGACCTGGCGGCCGTCCGGCGAGAAAAACGGGCTGTATCCGCCTTCGGTCCCCGCGATCGGCGTGGAGGTGAGCTGGTCGAGCCGGCGGATCCAGAGCTGGCTCGACCCCTGGCCTGGACCCGCGAACACGATCTGGCGCCCGTCGGGCGAGACCGCGATCCGGCCGCCGCCCCCGGTTGGCGGCGGCTGCAGCGCCTCGCTCGGGTGGAGCGCGATGCTGAACTGGGTCAGCGGCTGGCGCGGCGCCGGGCGGAGCCACCCCCAGAGCGCCGCTACCAGGGCCACGCCGGCGACGCCGAGCGCCGCGGCCAGCCTCGGATCGCGCCGCCGGCGGACGGGCAGGGCCGGTGCCGCCTGAGTCGGCACGGCCGTCGTCGCCGTGTAGCCCTTGTTCCGGAGCGCCTCGGCGAAGTCCGCGGCCGTGGCAAAGCGGTCCGCCGGGAGCTTCTCCAGGGCCGTGAGCACGGCGGCTTCGACGTACTGGGGAATGGTGTGGCGCTGGGTCACGAGCGCCCGCGGGGTCTCGGTCACCACCCGGGCCACCACCGCTTGGGCCGTGGCGCCGGTGAACGGCGGCTCGGCGGTCAGCATTTCGTACAGCACGCAGCCCAAGGCGTACACATCGGAGCGGGCGGTGATCTCCCGCTCGCCCATCGCCTGCTCGGGCGACATGTAGTGCGGCGTGCCGAGCGACATCCCGGTCTCGGTCATCCGGGTGCCGCCGGCCTTGCTCGCGGCCAGGGCGATCCCGAAGTCGGCCACCAGGGCCGAGCCGTCGTGCAGCAGGATGTTCTCGGGCTTGATGTCGCGGTGGACCACGCCGTGGCGGTGGGCGTAGTCGAGTGCCGCGGCCACCTGGTCGGCGATCCGGAGCGCATCCGGCACGGCGAGCTGCTTCTCGCGGGTCAGCCGCTCGCGCAGCGTCTCGCCCTCGACGAAGGGCATGACGTAAAAGAGGAAGCTGTCGGCCTCGCCCGAGTCGAACAGTGGCAGGATATGCGGGTGCTGCAGGTTGGCCGTGAGCTTGATCTCGGCCAGGAACCGTTCGGCCCCGATCACGGCGGCCAGCTCGGGGCGGAGGACCTTGACCGCGACCCGGCGGTCGTGGCGGAGGTCCTGGGCCAGGTAGACCGTGGCCATCCCGCCGGCGCCGATCTCCCGGTCGAGACGGTAGCGGTCGGCCAGGGCGGACTGGAGCCGGCTGAGGAGCTCGGGCATCGCGGTCTTTGGTAGGAGAAGCTGGAAGATGCCTGTAGGCAGGGATTTGGGCCAGGAGCCGGCGGCTCGGCAACCGGTTACAGCCCCTGTCCCGCCTCGGCCGTCTGCCACTCGCGCTCGAGCCCGAGTCGCTCAATCCATCCACCCAGCGATGCCTCGTCGATCAGCTCGCCGCTGATCCGTCTCATCGCCGCGATGTCGCGCAGGTGGCGGTCTGAGGCGGCCATGCGGTAGTAGTCCAGCTTCTTGAGGATCACGTACTCGATCGGAGCGACCCAGATGGTCGCCCCCGCGATCGAGAGGTTGCGGCCGCGCTCCCGGTGCCGTTCAGCGGGCGAAGCAGCCGGCCGTGGACGTCAGGCGCCGTCATGCCGGAACAGCGCCCGGACCGCCTCCTGCACCTCGGCCTCCGTGAGGTCCGGCTGCCGGGACCTGATCCAGGCGGCCTTGAACTGCCAGGCCGAGTCGCGCAGGGCCTGGCTCACCCGAAGCTTCTGTTCGGCGGTCATGGCGCGAACGAGTTGGGTCTGGACGGCCGCGGGGGAGAGTGGCATCCCGGAAACCTGCATGGGCCGGCAGCCGAGGGCTAGAGCCGGCGCGCTACCTCCCGAGCGCCACCGCCTCCGTCGGGCACGGCCCGCCCGCCGCCGCCCACTGCTTGAACTTGGCCACGAACTCATCGTGCGGCACCGACACCGGCTGCCGGTTCCCGCCCGGGTGCCAGCCCCACAGCACCAGCGAGTCCGCGCTCACGTGCTCGATCAGCTTGGCGAAGCTCCGCCCGCCGTTCTGGCTCTTGTCCTTGAGCATGGCGCACACCTCGGCCGCCGGCCGGCCGATCCAGGCCATCTTGTGCTCCGGCTTGGGCAGCGCCCAGTGGGGCGCGCCCGGCGGGGAATGGGGCCCGTAGCTGGCCGGGAGGTTGGCGTCGTTGTGGCAGGTGGTGCAGGCCAGCGACTTGGCGCCGTGCCCCTCGGCGCCGCGGACCACGCCCATCGTGTGCGGCACGCCCGCGTCGTACTGGAGCGGCTGGTCGCCCGGGATGTGGCAGTTGCGGCAGCGGGGATGCTGGAACACCGTCTGCACGGTCGCGAACGCCTCCACCGCCGCGGTCTTTTGCGCGGGCGTGGGGTTGGGGCCGCAGCCGGTGATGGCAACTAGCGCCGCCAGCGCGATCGCCCCCCTCACGCCTTCACCGGCGCCAGCGGCAGCTCCCGCAGCCGTTGCCCCGTGAGCGTGAAGACAGCGTTCGCCACCGCCGGCGCGATCGGCGGCGTGCCCGGCTCGCCCACGCCGCCCGACTTCTCGGTGCTGGGCACGATATGCACGTCCACCACCGGCATCTCGTCGAGCCGGAGCACCTTGTAGTCGTGGAAGTTGGTCTCCTGCACCCGGCCCTCTTCCATGTGGAGCTGGCTGTGGAGTGCCGCGCTCAGGCCGTAGACGATGCCCGACTGCATCTGGGCCTCGATCATCAGCGGATTGACCGCGATGCCGCAGTCGATCGCCGTCGTCACCTTGTGCACCCGGATGACGCCGTCCGGCATCGAGACCTCCGCCACGTGGGCGACGAAGCTCCCGAACGACTCGTGCATCGCGATCCCCCGCGCCCGTCCCGCCGCCAGCGGCGTGCCCCAGCCCGCCTTTTCCGCCGCCAGGTTGACCACGCCCAGGTGCCGCGGATGCTTGGCCAGCAGCGCCCGGCGATACTCCACCGGATCCTTGCCCGCCGCGTGGGCCAGCTCGTCGATCAGGCTCTCCATCACGAACGCCGAGTGGCTGTGGCCCACCGAGCGCCACCAGAGCACCGAGATCGGGGTCGTGGTGGTGTGCAGCTCGACCCGGTGGTTGGCGATCGTGGCCAGGTACGGCGAGTCGGCCACGCCCTCGACCGAGGTCGGGTCGATCCCGTTCTTGATCATCGCCGCGAACGGGCTCCCGGCCATGATGCTCTGGCCGGCCAGCGTGTGCTCCCACGCCGTCGGCATCCCGTCCGCGCCGAGGGCAATGCGGGCGTGGTGGGCAAAGGCAGGGCGATAGTAGCCGCCGTGCATCTCGTCCTCCCGGGTCCACACCGTCTTGACCGTCTTGCCGCTGGCCTTGGCGACTTCGATCGCTTCGCTGACGAAGTCCGACGTCGGGTTGGCTCGCCGGCCGAACCCGCCGCCGAGGAAGGTCGTGTGGACCTCGACCTGCTCGGGCTTGAGGCCGGTGATCCGGGCGCCCTGCATCTGGTCGCCGGTCTGGAACTGGGTGCCGGTCCAGATCTCGCACTTGTCCTTCGAGATCCGGACGGTGCAGTTGGGCGGCTCCATCATCGCGTGCGAGAGGTAGGGCGCCCAGTAGTCGGCCTCGACCGTTTTGGCCGCCTTGCCGAACGCCGCGGCCGTGTCGCCCGCCTTGGCAGCCGAGGCTCCGCGGGTGTGGGTCAGCGCCTGGAACTCCTCCTGCAGCTTCCGCGTGTCCAGCGTGGCCCCGGGGCCCAGCTCCCACTCGACGCTGAGCGCATCTCGGCCGGTCTTGGCGGCCCAGAAGTGGTCGGCCACCACGGCGACGCCGGTCGGCACCTGCACCACGTCGCGCACGCCGGGCACCGCCTTGGCCTTGGCGGCGTCGAACGACGTCACCTTGGCCCCGAACACCGGCGCCCGCGCCACCACGGCCGTGAGCATCCCCTCGAGCGCCACGTCGATCCCGAACACCGCCTTGCCGGTGATCTTCTCCGGCGTATCGAGCCGTTTGGTCGGCTTGCCGATGATCTGCCAGTTCTTGGGGTCCTTGAGCGCCACGTTCTTCGGGGCCGGCAGCGCCGCGGCGGCGTCGGCCAGCTCGCCGTAGCGGGCGCGCTTGGCTCCGGCCACCACGGCGCCGTGCTCGGTCCGGCAGTCGCCGGGCTGGACCCCGAACTTCTGGGCCGCGGCCGCCACGAGCAGGGCCCGGGCGGTGGCGCCGGCCTGGCGGTAGCGGTCGAACTCGGACCAGGTGCTGGACGAGCCGCCGGTGAGCTGGATGCCGTAGGCGGTGTGCTTGTAGACGTCGGCCGCCGGGGCGTGCTCCACCCGGATCCGGGTCCAGTCGGCGTCGAGTTCCTCGGCGATCAGCATCGGCAGCGTGGTCCAGACGCCCTGGCCCATCTCGCTGTGGGAGAGCAGCACGGTGACCGTGTCGTCGCTCCCGATCCGGAGGAAGGCGTTGGGCGCGAACGGCGTCGCGCCGCCCGCCGGGGCCGGCTCGGCCGCGAGGAAGCGGTTGGCGCCGGGGACGGCGAAGGCGATGACCAGCCCGCCGGTGACGAGGCCGCCGGCCTTGAGGAACTCGCGGCGGCTGGGGTTGGTGTGCGGGGTCGCGGTCATGATGGCCTCCTCACGCCGACGCGCCGGCGGCGCGGTGAACCGCGGCCCGGATCCGCTGGTAGGTGCCGCAGCGGCAGAGGTTCCCGCTCAGGGCGGCGTCGATCTCGGCGTCGCTCGGGTTGGGGACCTTCTCGAGCAGGGCGGCGGCGGACATGATCTGGCCCGGTTGGCAGTAGCCGCACTGGACCACGTCCAGCTCGGCCCAGGCCCGCTGGACGGGGTGGCTGCCGTCGGCCGAGAGGCCTTCGATGGTGGTGATTTTCTTCCCCTCGACGGCCGAGAGCGGGGTGCAGCAGGCCCGCTTGGGCGCGCCGTCCACGTGGACGGTACAGGCCCCGCACTGGGCGACGCCGCAGCCGTACTTGGTGCCGGGGAGGCCGAGGAGGTCCCGCAGGGCCCAGAGGAGCGGCATGTCGCCGGGGGCGGTGAGGGTGTGGTCGGTACCATTGATGGTGAGGTGCATGGGGGGGGGCTCGCTGAGTGGTGATTGCGGAGCGGGGTAAGGGGTCATTCCCGCAGCTGCTGGGAATATCGCGGCTTAGGGGGCAACACGCCATTGGCCATGAGGGCTGTCGCATTTCCACCCCTCGTTGTCGCAAGAATGGCCGGCTGCGCCACCGTGTCGCCCGCCAGCACGATCACTCTGCGGGAGAAGAAGGGGAAAGTTGTGCTGGTCCCCGTGGCCGGGGACGGAGCCGTGACCGGGGGACGGATCGTGGATACCTCCTCACGCGATGGCCACCTCGAGATCCCCAAGGTACCGCGCCTCCACGACCTCGAGGTGGTGCCGCGCGTGGCCCACGATCACGTAGGCGAGCGCGCCGACGCTGATCGGCTGATCGCTGGCCGTACCGCGCCTCGACCAGGCTCCGGGCGGCAGGCGCCGGAAGAGCGCCAGCGTCGACTGCCGCGCGTTCCTCCATTCCGACACGATGTCCGGGAGCGTGCGATCGGCCGCACCCAGGGCGGGGCTGTACTCGGCGACGGGGGGGCGGGTCATGTCGGCCTCGTTCGAGCGGTGTCGGCGTCGCCCAGGTTCATCTTCCGGAGCAGTGCCTGGAATCGGGGGTGCTGGCGGAGCGGCGCGAACAGGAAGGAGCCCTTCATGCCGAAGACGCCGCCGGCCCGCTCCTCGTACGCGCGCTCGAGCCAGTCCAGCGCCCGCTCGTCCTCGCCGAGCCCGGTCCAGACGTACGCCAGGTGATAGGGGGAGACGTACCGCACGCGCGACAGCTCCTCCAGCCGGCGCAGAATCTCTCGAGCCTCCTCGCTTCGTCCGACCCGCGCGTAAGCCTGCCCCAGTTGCGCCAAGTACAGGGTGTTGTCGGGCGAGATCGAGACCGCCTTCTCGAGCTCGGCGATCCCTTGGCCCGGCCTCCCCGACAGCAGGTGGACCCAGCCGAGCGTCGCGCGCGCCAGGGGCAGGTAGGGCTCGACCGCAAGGACCTTGGTGACGGCGCGCAGGGCCTCGTCGTACCGACCGGCCCGGAGGAACGTGGTCACGATGTCCATGCGGTGACCGAGCGGGTCGAGCTCGTATGCTCGCCGCTGCGCCGCGAGGGCCTCGTCGTAGCGCTCCTGGGCGGACAGCAGCAGCCCGTAGATGTCGTAGGCTTCGCCGCTGTTCGGGTTGAGCTCGATCGCCCGCTTGAGCTCCGCCTCTCCGCCCGCCCAGTCGTAGTCGCAGACGTACTTGAGGTGCCCCAGCACGGCGTGCCCTTCGGCGAGACCGGGGTCGAGCTCGAGCGCCCGCGCGGTGGCGGCTTTCGCCCGCTTGAACGCCTCGGCCGGCGTGAGCGCGCCCACCACGCCGAGCCCGATGTCCGTGTAGGCCTTGGCCATGGCGGCGTACGCCAGGGCGTAGCCCGGATCGCGCGCGATGGCCTTCTCGAGGTGCTTGAGGCCCTGGTCGACCCCCTCCTGGGTCCATCGGTGGATGCAGTGCTGGCCCTGCAGGTAGAGCTGGTAGGCCTCGACGTCGTCCGTGGGCTCCCGCCGGATCTGCCTGCGCTCCTCCTGGGTGAGCTCGGCCTCGAGCGCGGTCGCGATCTGCAGGGCGACGTCGCTCTGGATGGCGAAGATGTCCGTCAGCTCGCGGTCGTAGGTCTCGGCCCAGAGATGCTCGTCCGACTCGGCGTCGATGAGCTGCGACACGATGCGGACCCGGCTCCCGGCGCGCCGGACGCTGCCCTGGAGCAGCGTCGCCACGTCGAGCGTCGCGCCGATCTCCCGGAGGCTCTGGTCGCGGGCCTTGAATTTCATGACCGAGCCGCGCCCGATCACCCGGAGCGAGCGGATCTTCGAGAGCTGGGCGATGACGTCCTCGGTGATCCCATCGGCGAAGAACTCGTTCTCCGGATCGGCGCTCAGGTTGTGGAAGGGGAGCACGGCGATCGACGGGAGCCCGGGTGCCCGCGTCGCTGCCCCCCGCCCGGCGAGCGCGTCCGCGAACGCCGCGGCGGTGGGGAGCCGCTCGGCGGGATCGACGGCCAGGGCCTGGGCGAGTGCCTCGTCGATCGCGGCCGGCACCGTCGGCCGCACGCGCCGCACGTGGGGTGCCTGCTCGGTCAGCCGGCGCGCGATCGTGCTCCGCGCCGAAGTGCCCACGTGCGGCGGCTCGCCGGCCAGCAGCTCGTAGAGCACGCAGCCGAGGCTGTAGACGTCGCTCCGGGCATCGAGCGTCCGCTCGCCGGTGGCCTGCTCGGGGCTCATGTAGTCGGGCGTGCCGATCAGGAGCCCGGTCTCGGTGAGCCGCTCGCCCGAGTCGGTCGCGGCCGCGATCGCGATGCCGAAGTCGGCGACCATCGCCTCGCCTTCGTGGAGCAGGATGTTCTCCGGCTTGATGTCACGGTGGACCAGGCCGTGGGCGTGCGCGTGGTCGAGCGCCAGGGCGACCTGGCGAACGAGGGCGACCGCGTCGTCGATCGGGAGCTGTCGCTCGCGGGCGAGCCGCTCGCGGAGCGAGCCGCCCCGTATGTATGGCATGACGTAGAACACAAGGCCGCCGCCGGCGCCGGTGCCGGGCATGCGCCCCGAGTCGTAGAGCGGCAGGATGTGCGGGTGGTTGAGGGATGCGGCCATCCGGATCTCGCGGGCGAACCGGTCGGGGCCGAGCAGCACGCCCAGCTCGGCCTTGAGCACCTTGATCGCCACCTGGCGGCCGTGCCGGAGGTCGTCGGCCAGATAGACGGTGGCCATCCCGCCGCGGCCGAGCTCGCGGAAAACGGTGTAGCGGTCGGCGAGCGCGTCGATCAGCATACGGCGCAATCTAAAGGGGGCATACCCGGCTGCCTGTAGTGACAGAGCGGAAGGTGGCCCGCTCGATGATGGCGTTGCGGCCCCCCGGTCAGCCGGAGATCCTCGACGGGAAGCTGCTCATGGCTGGTCCTCGCGCCCTGGGGCGCCGGCGGCCGCCGGCTTTATCCGCCCCGCGCGAGCTGCACCGCGGCCACCACCAGCCCCACTGCCGCGAGCGCGTTGATCCGCGCCGCCCACGCCGCGCGCCGGCGCAGCGTCATCGCCTCGGGGCTCCCCGGCGCTGCCCGTCCCGCGCGCGGGCCGATCACGAAGTCGTGCACCGCACTCACCACGAGCATGAACGCGACGAGCCCGAGCTTCCAGGCGAGGGCGTGCCCGGTGTCGATCCACCAGCCCCGGAGCCGGGGATTCAGCAGCCCGGTCAGGAGCAGGACCCCGATGGCCCACCAGCCGAGCGCGCGGAAGCGCATGCCCAGCGCGTGGAACAGGTGCTGGCGGAGCTCGGCGTCTCGATACCCCGGAGCACCGGCGCCCCCACCAGTCCGAGAAAGAACATCCCGCCCAGCCAGAACATCGCGGCAAGGACGTGGAGGGTCACGCTGGCGAGATACAGGGCGCCCATCGCCTGGGCGCTCAGCGCGCCACCACCGGGAGCGGCATGGGCCGCGGCGCGGGACCGTCGATGGTGTGCCAGATGTTGAAGATGAACAGGTAGGCGCCCAGCGCGCTCAGAGTGCCGCCGGCCGCGAGCACCGGAATTGCCCTCCCGCCGAGGTGGGGCGACAAGGCGAAGCCGGCTACCATGGTGGCCAGGCCCAGGTTGGCCAGCACCCAGTGCAGCCCGGCCAGCCGGCGGCTGTGCAGCTGGTGGCCGCTGAACCGCGGCAGCACGTGGTAGCCCACACCGAAAATCATCATCGTGACGAACCCGAGCGTGTTCATGTGCACGTGCGCCGGACGATATACGATCCATTCGGGATGCGCCGCCATGGCCACGCCGAGCGTGACGCCGAGCCCGAGCCACGCCAGGCTCGCCTTCATGAACGCGCGAACGAACCACTCCATGCCGGGCTCCTCAGCGGCTCGCGGGCCGCGGGCTGATGGTCGCGAGCACGGTGAGCTCTTCCGTGATGGCGCGCATCCCGTGCGGCTCCTCCGGCTCGTACGCCACCAGGTCCCCGG
>JBBRGH010000043.1:0-12922 GCA_038240915.1 Gemmatimonadales bacterium
TGACCCTCGCCGTGTTGCTCGGCTACCTGCTGACGCTGGCGCCGGGGGTCACCTTCTGGGATGCCGGCGAGTTCATTGCGGCCGCCCGGGTCCTCGGCATTCCGCATCCGCCGGGTACGCCGCTGTATGTGATGATCGCCCACGTGTGGGGCCTGCTGGTGCCGGTCGGCGCCTATGCGGTCCGGACCAACTTCCTCAGCGCGCTGCTCAGTGCCTCGGGCGCCGGGTGCTTCTTCCTGGTGGCGCACGAATCGCTGCCGCAGCTGGCACCCCGGCTCCGGCTGGGCTCGGCCGCGGCGGGTGCGATCCTGGCCGGCTTCATCTTCACCAACTGGCAGAACAGCAACGAGACCGAGGTCTACGCCGTCGCCACTTTCACCATCGGGGCGATGTCATGGCTTGCGCTGCTCTGGCGTCGCCGGCGGCGCGAGGGACGGCCGCGGGCCGCGCGCCTGCTGCTGCTGGTGGTCTATCTGGCGGGCATCTCGATCGGGAATCATCTGCTCGCGCTGCTGGCCGGTCCGGCCGTGGTCGCCTTCCTCGTCGCGACGCTCCGGAGCGAGCCGGCCGCCGACCCGTCGGTCCGCCGGATGGAATGGGGCCAGGCGGCCGTGGTCGCCGGCCTCTGGGCCCTGCTGATCGGCACCGGGCTCGGCAGCACCACGCTGATCGTGCTGGGCGGCCTCTGCTTCCTGGCGGCGGCGGCGTACGCAGCCGCCGGGGGGGCCGGGCTCTTCGCGGCCGTGAGTCTGGCCCTCGCCCTGGTGGCGGTGACACCCTATCTCTACCTCTACCTCCGCGCCGTCCAGCACCCGCCGATCAACGAAGCGGCACCCACCACCTTCGACGGGCTGCTCGCCGTCATCCGCCGGGCGCAGTATCCGCCCCGCACTCCCTTCGACGATCCGACGCTGCCGTCCGGCGCCGGCAACCCGGGCCGCTCCCTCCGGTTGATGCTGGTCCAGCTGGGCGACTATGCCGTCTGGTTCGACTGGCAGTGGGCCCGCTCGCTCCCGGGACGGCTCGGCCCGCTGCCGGTCCGGACCCTCGTCACCCTCGTCTTTGCGTCGCTCGGGCTGCGTGGGCTGTTCGTGCAGCGCCGGCAGGACCGGGCCGGCTGGTGGCTCCTGTTGCTGCTCTGGCTGGTGACGGGCGTCGGGTTGGTGGCCTACATGAACCTCCGTCCCGGGTTCGACCGCTGGTTCGATCTCTGGCCCGAGCCGCGCGATCACGAGGTGCGGGAGCGGGACTATTTCTTCGTGGTCAGCTTCATCGTGTGGGCCCTCTGGTGCGGCATGGGACTGGGCGATCTGGTGCGCCGCCTGGGAGCTCGCGCCGGACCGGCCGCACGGGCGGCGCCCGCGCTGCTGCTGCTGGCAGCCGCGCCGCTCGCGCTCAACTGGCGGGATGCCTCGCGCCGGCACGGCCCCGATGCCAGGCTGGCTGGAGACTTCGCCTACGATCTGCTCAACAGCGCGCCGCCGTACGGCATTCTGTTCACCTATGGCGACAACGACACCTTCCCCCTCTGGTGGGCTCAGGAGGTCGGCGGGATCCGGCAGGACGTGACCGTCGTCTGTCTCGCCCTGGCCAACACCGACTGGTACATGCGCCAGCTGCGGGACGCGCCCGTCCGTCCCCTGGACGTCGCCGCCTTGCCGCCCGTCTGGCGCGACCGGGTCGTGTCCCGCCCGGAGGGGCCGCTCCACACGATGACCGACTCGATGATCGAGTCGGCCATGTCGGGCTACGTCGTCCGCGACTTGCAGCAGCTCGCGATCGGACCGCTGACCCGCACCCTGGCCCCGCGGACGGTGCTCTATCCCAACGACATCCTGACCCTGGCCGTGCTGCAGCAGAACCTCGGCCGGCGGCCGATCGTGTGGGCCGCCACCGCCGGGCGCGCCTTTGCCGGGCTGGGACCGTATGTGGTCCAGCGGGGACTCGGCTTCGAGCTGCAGACCGCGCTGCCCGACACCACCTCGCCCGACCTCGACCTCCACCGCTTCGCGGGCGTGCCGATCGACGTTCCGACCACCGATCAACTGGTGTTCGAGACCTACCGCTACGGCGACCTCCCTCGCCGCGGATCCGAGGGGCTCGAGAGCACCAGCGCGAGCGTCGCCGCCACCCTGGGCCTGCCACCGGCCCTGCTCGTCTACGCCCACGCCGCCCGGCGCGAGCCGGACCGGATGGGCCAGGCCATGGACCTCGCCGTGGCCCTCTCCCCCAATCCTGACCTGCGGGCGGCGCTCCAGGCCGTCGTCGATTCCGCGTCCGGTCCCCTGCAAGAACAGCCCAACCTCAAGTAAATTCCAAGGCTATGGACTTCCCGGCCCTCCCCGGCAGTCTCGCCCGGGTCCGTGAGGCCGTGGCCAAGCACCAGGCCGTCGGCGGCTGGACCCATCCGGTGCGGATCGTTGCCGTGACCAAGACCCATGGACCCGAGGCCGTGCGGGCTGCCGCCGCCGCGGGTCTGACCGATGTCGGAGAGAACCGGGTGCAGGAGGCGCTGTCCAAGCAGGAGGCGGTGGCCGGGGTGGGCGTGAGCTGGCATCTGATCGGCGGCCTCCAGCGCAACAAGGCGCGCCACGCCGCAGGCCGCTTCGCCCTGATCCATTCGGTGGATCGCCTGGACCTCGCCCTCGAGCTCGACCGCCGGATGCCCGAAGGGTCGCGACAGGCCGTGCTGGTGCAGGTCAACTGCAGCGACGAGCCGCAGAAGGGCGGGGTGGAGCCGGCCGCGCTGCCGGCACTGCTCGACGGACTGGCGCCGCTCGGCCGGCTGGACCTGCGGGGGCTCATGACGATGAGCGCCCTGACCGAGGACGTGGCCGAGCAGCGCCGGGCCTTTCGGCGGCTCCGCGAGCTCCGGGACGCCGGCCAACGCGCCGGTCACGTCCTGCCCGAACTGTCGATGGGGATGTCGGGCGACTTCCCCGTCGCGGTGGAAGAAGGCGCGACGATGGTTCGGCTCGGTACCGTCCTGTTCGGGGAACGCGAATGACCCTGGCGACATCGCTCTACGATCGGGTGCAGGTCGCGGCCGCGGTGGTCCGCAGCCGGGCCGCGCTGGTGCCCGAGGTCGCCATCATTCTCGGGACCGGTCTCGGCGGGCTCGCTCGCGAGATCGCGGTCGAGGCCGAGGTCCCGTACGGCGACATCCCGGGCTTTCCACTCTCGACGGTCGAGACCCATGCCGGGCGGCTGCTGGTCGGGCGCCTCGGCGGGCGCGCCGTCGTCGCGATGCAGGGCCGGTTCCACCGCTACGAAGGCTACGACCTGCAGCAGGTCACCTTTCCCGTGCGGGTCATGCACGCGCTCGGCGCCGGCACGCTGATCGTCTCGAACGCCTGCGGCGGAATGAATCCGCTCTGGGGCCCGGGGGACCTGGTCCTGCTGAGCGACCACATCAATCTGCTGGGCGACAACCCGCTGGTCGGTCCCAACGACGAGCGGCTCGGGCCCCGGTTCCCGGACATGTCGGCGCCGTACGATCCCGCGCTCCGTGCCCTGGCCCGCCAGACCGCGCTCGAACTCGGGATCACGCTGCGCGAGGGGGTCTACGTCGCGGTGGCGGGTCCCAACCTCGAGACCCGGGCCGAGTATCGGATGCTCCGCGCGATGGGGGCGGACGTGGTCGGCATGTCCACCGTGCCCGAGGTCATCGTCGCCGGGCACGAGGGGATGCGGACGGTGGGCCTGTCGATCGTGACCGACCAGTGCCTGCCGGATGCGCTCGAACCGGCCGACATCGGCCGGATCATCGAAACCGCGGGCCGGGCGGAGCCCAACCTGACCCGGCTCATCACGACGCTGGTGGGACGCCTGGCCTGATGCCGTATTCCACCTGGCCCGAGCTCGGCGCCGACCGGCTGGAGCAGGAGCTGCTCGAGCGGTGGAAAGCCGAGGGCCTGTTCCGCCAGACCCTCGAGGCCGGCCGGGGCGGCCCGCCCTTCGTGTTCTACGAAGGGCCGCCCACCGCCAACGGGCGGCCGGGGATCCACCACGTCTTCGCCCGCACGATCAAGGACCTGATCTGCCGCTACCACGCGATGCAGGGGCAGGAGGTCACCCGCATCGCGGGCTGGGACACCCATGGCCTGCCGGTGGAGATCGAGGTCGAGAAGGAGCTCAAGCTCAACGGGAAGAAGGAAATCGAGCGCTACGGCGTGGCCGAGTTCAACGCCCGGGCCCGGGCCAGCGTGTTCCGCTATCAGAGCAACTGGGAGACCCTGTCGGATCGGATCGGCTACTGGCTCGACTACGAGCACCCCTACGTCACCTGCAGCAAGGAATACATCGAGACGGTGTGGTGGCTGCTCCACCGGCTCCGCGAGCGGGACCTGCTGTACCGCGGCCACCGGGTGCTGCCGTACTGCCCCCGCTGTGGCACCGTGCTGTCGAGCCACGAGCTGGCCCTGGGCTACGAGGAGGTCACCACCAACTCGGTGTACCTGACCTTTCCGCTCGCCGACGATCCGTCGCGCCAGCTGCTGATCTGGACCACCACGCCGTGGACGCTGCTGTCGAACGTGGCCGTCGCCGTGCATCCGGAGCTGGAGTACGGCGAGTATCCGGTGGGCGACCGGCGGATCATCCTCGCCACGTCCCGCGCGGCCGCGCTTCCAAGCAGCAGCGCCAAGGGCGCCCCGACCTTTGCCGAGGTCGGCGCCGCGCACACCTTCCCCGGCCGGGAGCTGCTGGGACTGGCCTACCTCCGTCCGCTCGAGGTCGTCTCGCTGCCGGAGGATCGGGCGTCGCGGGTTGTCGTCCCCGGTGATTTCGTCAGCGCCGACGACGGGTCCGGGCTGGTCCATATGGCCCCGGCGTTCGGCGCCGACGACTTCCAGGCCGGGGTCGAGCACGGGCTGGCGCTGGTGCGGCCGGTGGCCGCCGACGGCACCTTCGTGGGCACCACCTGGCCGGAGATCGAGGGCCGGCTGGTCACCGCCCGCGAGACCAACGATCTCATCATCCAGCGGCTCAAGCAGGACGGGCGCTGGCACCTGACCGCGCCGCACACCCATACCTACCCCCACTGCTGGCGCTGCTCGAGCGCACTGATCTACTACGCCCGCGACAGCTGGTTCGTCCGCACCTCGGCGGTGAAGGCGCGGATGCTGGCGCTCAACGGCGAGGTGGACTGGCATCCGCCCGAGGTGGGCGCCGGGCGGTTCGGCGAGTGGCTCGAGAACAACGTGGACTGGGCCCTGTCGCGCGACCGGTACTGGGGCACGCCGCTCCCGGTCTGGGTCTGCGACCGCGATCCGGCGCACATCGACGTGATCGGCAGCTACGCCCAGCTCGCCGAGCGGTGGGGGCGTCCGCTGCCCGAGGACTTCGATCCGCACAAGCCCCACATCGACGGCTACACCTGGAGCTGCGCCTGCGGCGGGACCCTCCGGCGCGCGCCCGAGGTGATCGACACCTGGTTCGATTCGGGCGCGATGCCCTACGCCCAGTGGCACTACCCGTTCGAACACGAGGCCGAGTTCCGGGCCCACTTCCCGGCCGACTACATCTGCGAGGGGGTGGACCAGACGCGCGGCTGGTTCTACTCGCTGCTGGCCATCGCCACGACCGCCTTCGACAGCACGGCCTACCGGCACGTGATCGTGAACGAGCTGGTGCTCGACGCCGAGGGCCAGAAGATGTCGAAGAGCAAGGGGAATGTGGTCAACCCCTGGTCGATGATCGAGGAGTTCGGCGCCGACACGGTCCGGCTCTACCTGCTGGCGTCGAGCCAGGTGTGGCTGCCGAAGCGGTTCGACCGGAACACGATCAAGGACGTGGCCGGGAAGTTTTTCAACGCGCTGCGGAACAGTTATGGGTTCTTCGCGCTCTATGCCGGTGACTGGGCGCCCGGCGGCGCTCCGGCTCCGGCCGAGCGCCCGCTGGTGGATCGCTGGCTGCTCAGCCGGTTGGAGGCCACCGTGAACGCGGTCGGCGGCTCGTGGAGCCGGTACGACCCGACCGACGGCGTCCGGGCGCTCATGGACTTCGTGGTGGACGATGTCAGCCAATGGTACGTGCGCGCCAACCGTGCCCGGTTCTGGGCCGTGGATGGCTCGGCCGACCCGGCCGCGCTCGCCACGCTGCACGAGGCGCTCGAAACCGTCAGCCGCCTGCTGGCCCCGGCCGCGCCCTTCGCCAGCGACTGGCTGCACCGGGCCCTGGCGGGAACTTCGGTGCACCTCGCCCGGTTTCCCGAGCCTCGGGGTGGTCGGGACTCGGCGCTCGAGGGGGCCATGGACGCGGTTCGCCGGCTCGCTTCTCTGGCGCACGGCGCCCGGCAGGAGGCGCGGCTCCCGGTCCGCCAGCCGCTGGCCCGGATGCAGGTGGCGGTGCCGACGGCGGTGCGGGGCCCGGTCCTGCAGGAACTGCTCGAACTCCTCCGCCTCGAGGTCAACGTCAAGGTGGTGGACGTGGTGGGCTCGGATGCCGAGCTGGTTCGGCTGCGGGCCAAGCCCAATTTCCGGTCGCTCGGCAAGCGCTACGGCAAGCGGACGCCCGCCATCGCGGCGGCGGCGGCGCAGCTGGGCGCGGAACAGCTCCGGGCCCTCGAGGGCGGCCAGACCGCCACGCTCGAGCTCGAGGGCGAGGCGGTGAGCTTCCTGCCCGAGGATGTGGTGGTGGAGCGCGAGGTCACGAGCGATTGGCGGGTGGCAAGCGACGGGCCGTTCGTGGTCGCGCTCGACCCGCATCTCACCGACGAGCTCCGGCACGAGGGCACGGCGCGCGAGGTGGTGAACCGGATCCAGCGGCTCCGCAAGGAAGCCGGCTACCGTTACACCGACCGGATCGGCGTCTGGATGGACGGGGCGCCGCCGGTCCTCGAGGCGGTCCGGAGCCACGCCGAGTTCATCCGGGGGGAGACGCTGGCCCGGCGGCTCGAGCTGGGGGCACGGGCGCCGGCGCCGGATCTGGAGCAGCAGGTGGACATCGATGGGCATGGGGTGGTGGTGGGAGTGCAACGCGACGGGGACGGCCGGGCCGGCAGCGGCCCTCAACTCACGGACAGGGCATGAACAAGAAACAGTTGACACACCTCGAGAAGCGTCTCCTGGAGGAGCGGGCCCGGGTCATGAAGGAGCTGGGCTACTACGACGAATCGTTCAATGCGACGCTGCAGTCGTCGGATGGCGATCTCTCATCGTACTCCTTCCACATGGCGGACCAGGGCACCGACGCCATGGAGCGGGAGAAACAGTTCCTGTTCGCCTCCCAGGAGGGCCGCTATCTCTGGCACGTGAACGAAGCGCTCCGGCGACTCTATGGCAGCCCGGACAAGTTCGGCCATTGCCATCAGTGCGGTCAGGAGATCAACTTCGAGCGGCTGGATGCGCTGCCCCACGCGCGGCTGTGCATCACCTGCAAGGAGAAAGAAGAAGATGGAAAGCGACGCTGACGGTTCGGCATCCGGCGCCGAGCGCCGGGTGTTCTGGACGGCGGCGGTGGTCACCGTGATCCTCGATCTCATCACCAAGCTGGTGGCCGAGGCCACGCTCCTCCGCACCCCCGGGATCTCGGTTGTCGGCGACTGGTTCCAGCTCCGCCTGGTCTACAACCAGGGCGCCGCCTTCGGGCTGCACGTCGGCCCCTACTCACGCTGGATCTTCTTCGGGGTGGCGCTGGTGGCGGTGTTCGTGCTGGCGCGGATGTCCGGGAGCGCACCGGTGGGCGATCGCTTCCGCCAGCTCGCGCTCGGCCTCGTCGCCGGCGGCGCGGCGGGCAATCTGATCGACCGGATCCGGAGCGGCCGTGGGGTGGTGGACTTCCTCGACGTCGGCATCGGCGCCCTCCGCTGGCCGACCTTCAACGTCGCCGACATCGCCGTCAGCTGCGGCGCGATCGCGCTGGCGATCTCCCTCTGGCGGGAAGATGCCCGCCGTCCCGAACCGGAGTCCGCTTCGGCTGCCTGACCTGACCTTCACGGTCGCCGCCGAGGCCACCGAGCGCCTCGATCGGTTTCTCGCCGACCAGCTTGGGTTTTCCCGCACGCAGGCCGCCCGGCTGGTGGCGCAGAAGGCCGTGGACGTCGAAGGCAAGCCCGCCCGGGCCTCGCGGCTGTTGCTCCGTGGGGAGCGGGTGACGGTCCATCTCCCCGAGCACGAGCCTCCCCGCACCCTCCAGCCCGCCGCGATTCCGCTCACCGTGGTCTTCGAGGACGAGCACCTCGCCATTATCGACAAGCCGGCCGGTCTGGTGGTGCACCCCGCGCCCGGCCACTGGGACGACACCCTGGTCAACGCCCTGGTGGCGCGGGGAACTACCCTCTCCGGCGGCGCCGAGGGCCGCCCGGGCATCGTCCACCGGCTCGATCGGGATACCTCGGGCCTGATGGTCGTCGCCAAGACCGACCTCGCCCACCGCCGGCTCGGGACTGCCATCGCCGCCCGGAAGGTGCGGCGGACGTACGCCGCGCTCGCCTGGGGTCATCTGGACGGCAGCCCCACGGTGATCGAGGCGCCGATCGCCCGGCATCCCCAGGATCGGAAGCGGATGAGCGTCCTGGCCGGGGGCCGTGTCGCCCGGACCGATGCCTACGTGGCGGGCCGGTTCGGGGTGGCGGATCTGCTTCGGCTCGAGCTCCACACCGGCCGGACCCACCAGATCCGGGTTCACCTCGAGCATCTCGGCCACCCCGTCGTCGGCGATCCGGTGTACGGTGGGGGGGGAAGCCGGCGCATCTCGGGCCCCGCCCGCCGGGCGGCAGAGGCGCTCGAGCGGGCGACGCCGCGGCAGGCGCTCCATGCGGCGGCTCTGGCATTCCGCCACCCCGTTTCGGGCGAACCAGTGGAATTCCATGCCGAATGGCCGGCCGACCTGGCCCCGGCACTGCTTGCATTAGGTGCCGAAGAGTTGGTTGCTCGCCCCGACCCCCTTGGCTATCTTCTTTTCTTCAATAGAGATGGCTGACTCCCCGACGTTACACGCCGTCATTTTTCGCATCGGTGCGCTTATTTGCGCTGCCCCGGCAGGGATCGTGCGTGAGATCCTGCCGCGCCTCCCGGCTACCCGGATTCCGGGGGTGGCCGAGGCGATCGAGGGTCTGGTCAACGTCCGTGGCACCCTGCTCACCGTGCTCGATGGTCACGTCCTGCTCCAGCAGGCGCGCCGGGAGGACGACGAGGGCGCCATCGTGGTGGTTGACGTGGCGGGGCGCCGGTACGGGATCGGCGTCGGCCAAGTGGTGGATTTCCTCGAGGTGCCCGCGAGCGCGGTGGCCGAGCGCTCGGACCTGCCCGGGGTCGATCCGCGGCTGGTGAAGGCGGTGGGCGTGCGCGACGGCCAGCATTTCATCCTGCTCGACATCGATGCACTGGTGGCGCCGATCATCGGCAGCTGAGTTCGCACCCTGCACAGGCTGACTCGGATGGCCAATCACCCGGAACTGCACGGAGGGGGTCTGTGAGCCACACAGTGCTCGTCTGCGATGACGCCATCTTCATGCGCACGATGATCAGCGACATCCTGACCCAAGCCGGGTTCGAGGTGGTGGGTGAAGCCGAATCGGGTTCCCAGGCGGTCGAGAAGTATCACGCGCTGAAGCCCGACCTGGTCACGATGGATATCGTCATGCCGGACATGGGCGGTATCGAGGCGGTCCGCGAGATCTGCAAGACCGATCCGGAGGCCAAGATCCTGATGTGCAGCGCCATGGGGCAGCAGGCGCTGGTGGTCGAGGCCATTCAGGCCGGCGCCAAGGATTTCGTGGTCAAGCCGTTCCAGCCTTCCCGAGTGCTCGAGGCCGTTCAGCGCGTCCTGGGCTGACGGGTGGACGTCTCCAAGTACGCCGCGATCTTCCTGGCCGAGAGCCGGGAGCATCTGAGCAGCTGCAACCACCTGCTGCTCACGTGGGAGCGCGAGCCGGCGGCGACCGAGCCGGTGGATGGCCTGTTCCGGTCGATCCACACGATCAAGGGCATGGCCGCCACCATGGGCTTCACCGGTGTGGCCGAGCTGGCCCACCGGATGGAGAACCTGCTTGACGGCTTGCGGCAGGACCGGCTCCAGGCGGACGAGGGCACATTTCAGCTTCTCTTTCGCGCGGTCGATGCGCTGGGACACGGGGTGGAGCAGGCGGCCGCAGGGCGTGAGCCCGCCCTCGACATCGTGCTCGCGGCCGCAGTGGAGGCGGCCACGGGCGGCGCGCACGTGGCGGCGCCGGCGCACCCGGCTGACGACACCGCGCCGCCGCGCCGCCGGGCCACCGATGCCCCCCGGGGCCGGTCGGTCCAGGTGGTGCTCCGCTCCGAGGCCGCCATGCGCGGCGCTCGCGCCATCCTGGCCGTGCGCCGGGCCGAGGTGCTCGGTCTGGTAATCGCGGTGCGGCCCTCGCTGGTGCAGCTGGAGCGCGAGGAGTTCGACGGGCGGGTCGGCTTCCGGATCGAGTCGCGCGCCACCGACGAGGAGCTGGCCGCGGCCATCCGGAGCGCGGGCGAGGTCGCCAGCGTGCGGTTCGAGGAGCCGGCGCCGCTCGAAGCGGAGTCGGGCGCCGACCGCCACCGGCAGATCCGGGTCGATCTCGCGCGGCTCGACCGCCTGATGAAGCAGGTGGGCGAGCTCGTGGTCGCCAAGAACCGCCTGGGCGTGCTGGCCGCCGCGAGCAACGACCCCGGGCTGACCGAGGTGACCGATCGGATCTCCCGGCTGGTGTCGGGGATGCAGGCCGAGGTCATCGCCGCCCGGATGACCCCGGTCGGCGAGGTGTTCGAGCGGTTTCCCCGGCTGGTGCGGGACCTGGGCCGCGAGCTCGGCAAGCGGATCCGCTTGGATCTCGAAGGCGAGGAGATCGAGCTCGACCGCTCGATCCTGGACGAGATCGGCGACCCGCTCCTGCACCTGATCCGGAACGCCGCCGACCACGGCATCGAGGCGCCGGACGTCCGGGTGCGGGCCGGCAAGCCGCCCGAAGGCCGGATCCTGCTCGCGGCCACCCGGGAACGAAACAGCGTCACCCTCCGGGTGAGTGACGATGGCCGCGGCATCGACCGCGCCGCCATCGCCGCCAAGGCCCGACGCGAAGGCGGGGCCGATCTGGTGACCAGGCCGGGTGACGTGGAATCGGTGGGCGACGACGTGCTGCTCCGGGTCCTGGCCCGGCCGGGCTTCAGCACCGCGCAGACTGTGAGCGGGGTCTCCGGCCGCGGCGTCGGGGTGGACGTGGCCATGACCCGGGTCCGGGCCCTGGGCGGGACGATCGAGATCCGCTCGGAGATGGGGAAGGGCACCACCTTCCTGATCCGGGTGCCCCTCACCCTGGCCATCGTCCGCGCCCTGCTGGCCGAGGCCGGCGGCGAGCGCTACGCGGTGCCACTGGCCTACGTGGCGGAGACGGTGGAGTTCGATCCGCGCGCGGTCACCGCGCTCCGGAGCCGGGAGGCACTGGTGGTCCGCGAGCAGGTGATTCCGACGGTGCATCTGCGCGACCTCGTGGCCAGCCGGCCCCGGCCCGTGCCGGCCCGGCGGCCCACCGTGATCCTGGAAGTCGGCGAGCGCCGCACCGCGCTCGTGGTGGACGCCCTGCTCGGCCAGCAGGACATCGTAGTCGCACCGTTCGACGCCCCGCGCGGCATGCCGCCGTACGTGGGCGGGGCGACGATTCTCGCCGACGGCGCCCCGGCGCTGGTGCTCGACGCCGCCGCACTGCTGTAGGGAGAGAGAGCTCATGGAAGACGTGCGGGGCCTGAAGGAACTGCAGCTCGACGCGCTGCGCGAGGTGGCCAACATCGGGGCCGGCCACGCCGCGACCGCGCTGTCGCAGATGACCAATCATACGATCATGATCGCCGTGCCCGAGGTGAACGTGCGGCCGCTCGAGGAGGTGACCGACCTGGTCGGTCGCCCCGACGAGGTGGTAGCCGCCGTCCTCATGCACATGATGGGCGATCTCACCGGGCGGACCCTGGTGCTCTTTCCGGAAGGGTCGGCTCGAACGCTTTGTGATATACTGTTCAGGCGGAGTGCCGGGACAACCGGCGAGTTCGGCCCGATGGAGCAGTCGGGGCTCAAGGAGGCGGGCAACATCCTCGCCAGCGCCTACATGAACGCGCTGAGCGATTTCATGGGCATGATGCTGGTCCCGTCGGTTCCCAGCCTGGTGATCGACATCAGCGCCGCCATCCTCACCACCACCTACCTCAATTTCGGCCACGACCGCGACTTCGTCTTTTGCGTCGAGACGTCGTTCCGGGTCGAGGGTGCCATCGAGCCGCTCCGCGGCCACTTCCTGCTCCTGCCCGACACCCCGTCGCTCAGGGCCATTTTCGACGCCATCCGCCTGCCCTGATCCGATGCCCGGCCCCGTGCTGTCGGAGCGCGATCTCGCCGTCTTGCGCTCCTTTGCCCGCCGGATTGATCCATCCGACGCCGGCGCCCACAACAACCTGGGCGTCCTCTACTATCAGAAGGGGCTGATCGAGGACGCCATCAGCGAGTTCGTCCGCGCGCTTGAGCTCGACCCGCGGATGCAGGTGGCGCAGTCCAATCTCGACATCGCCTACCGCGAAAGCGGCCACTACGACCGCCGGGTCACGGCCCTCAAGGAGCGGGTCCGCCGCCACCCCGAGGACCGCGAGGCCCGCTGGGAGCTCGGCCGCGCCCACGCCGCGCTCGGCCGCCATCCCGAGGCCATCGCCGAGTTCCAGGCACTGCTCGCGTGGGCGCCCAACGACGTCCCCGCCATGCTCCAGCTCGGCCTGGCCGAGAAGGCCCGCGGCAACCTCGACACCGCCACCGACTGGCTCGCGCGCGCCTGCGCGGCCGACCCGGCCAGCGCCGTGGCGCGGTTCTACCACGGCGAGGTGCTGTACAACCGGGGCCTCAACGAGCCCGCCCTCGAGTCGCTCCGGCAGGCCATCGAGCGGAACCCCAACTTCGCCGAGGCCCACTACCTCCTGGCCTTCGTCTACGGCGA
>JBBRGH010000044.1:0-12908 GCA_038240915.1 Gemmatimonadales bacterium
TGCAACCCCCGGTTTTGGAGACCGGTGCTCTACCAATTGAGCTACGGACCTCTGCACCTCTACCAGGGTGGCTGACGGGACTTGAACCCGCAACCTCCGGAGCCACAGTCCGGCGCTCTAACCGATTGAGCTACAACCACCGCGGGGAGCCATGGCCCCGTTCCAGAGCCGCAAAAAGTACCGCGTCCGGGGGGCCCGGGTCAAGGCCAGAAGCGACTCGCCAGCGCGTCCGTGTGAGGCGATTCCGGCACGGCCGTGCCGTCGAGCGAGGCCACCGGAACGATGCCCCGAACCGAGTTGGCCACGAACAGCGGCCGGGCCCGGATCTCGTCCAGGGTGGCCTTCCGCTCGGCGATCTCGCCCTCCAGCTCGGCGATCCGGGCCCGGGCTACCCCCGGCAGAATCCCGATCTCGAGCGCCGGCGCCGCCAGCTGCCCGTCCTCCCACCAGAACAGGCCCCAGATGGCAGTCTCGGCCACCTGGCCGCCGACCGTGAGCAGGAGGCCGTCGTCGGCGCCCATGGCCTTGGCGTCCGCCAGCGTCCGGTCGAACCGCTCCCGGTCCACCAGCTTATGAGGATAGGGCCGGTGGACCACCTTCGAGGTGACCAATCGCACCGCCGCCATGCTGCCAACCGGCCGCTCACCCACCACGACGCCGCGCCGGCTCACCAGCAGGCGATGGACCCTGTCCGGGCCGCCCTCGGGCGTCGGCAGGTCCACCGGGATCGGCACGCCCAGGGCCCGGCAGCTGGTGGCCAGCCGGCGCACGTGGAGGTACCAGAGCGGAGCGGCCCCATTCCGGAGCCGGACGGTCTCGATCAGCGTATCCATCATCGGTCTCCCTTCCGTCCCTGGCCGGCCCGCCTCATGGGGTGGGCCCGCCCTCAACTGCCAGCTCCACCGGCGGCACCACGGTGCGGTTGGCCCGCGCGTCGAGCCAGCCCTTGACCGTGGTCGCGCTCAGAATGAGCGCCCCGCCCGCAAGCGCCCAGGCCCCCGGCCGCTCCCCTTGCACCAGCCACGCCCACACCGGGTTGAAGACCGGCTCGATCAGCAGGATCAGCGAGGCCTCGAGCGCCGCAACGTGCCGGAGCGCCGAGGTCACCAGCAGATAGGCCACCGCGATCTGGAACACGCCCAGGTACAGCACCAGCGCCCAGTCCACCGGTCCGTGCCGGCCCACCGGCAGCGCCAGCGGCAGGGCGACGAGAAACGCGGTCAGGTTCCCGCTCACTACCGCCGCCACCGGGGAGCCGTGGGCGCCGCCCGCGGCCCCCATCCAGCGGAGCCCGCACACCGTCAGGGCCCAGAAGAACCCGCTCACCAGCGCCAGCACGTTGCCCCGCATCGGGTCTGGCGCCGACGCCCGCGGCGCCTCGGCGCTGACGAAGAAAAGCGCCAGGCCCGCCGCCACGGCCAGCATGAAGCCGACGTCCTGCCGCCGGACCGGCTCCTTCAGCAGCCACGGCCCCAGCACCAGCAGGTAGAGTGGGGCCGTGCTCTGGAGGTAAATCGTGTTGGCCGAGGTGGTGAGGCGGTTGGCCAGCACGAACAGGGTCAGACAGGCGGCGTAAGCGAATCCCACCAGCACTGCCCGCCCGCTCCAGTCCCGCCGCGCCGCCGGCGCGATCAGCAGGATCGCGCCGGCGGCGATCCCGCTTCGGAAGCTCGCCACCTGCCAGGCGCCGAACCCGGCGGCCTTGATGGCGGCCCCGCCGGTCGAGAACAGCAGGGCCGCGACCGCCAGCTGGAGGCGCGCGGAGGGACGGGCGGGCATGGCGCGAAGATAACCGAGGCCCGATCTTGGGGGTATCACCTTTCGTCCCCTCCCCTGAGGCACCCATGTCCATGCTCGATATGCTTCAGCGGCGACTCGGCGGCGACGCCGTCAACCAGATCAGCACGCAGCTCGGGACCGACCCGTCCACCACCCGGACCGCCATCGCCGCGGCGCTGCCGATGCTGGTGGGCGCGCTCGCCCGGAACGCGCAGGACCCGGCCAAGGCCGGGGCGCTCGCCACCGCGCTGGGCCGGCACAACGGCAGCGTGCTCGACGACGTGGCCGGCTACCTCGGCACGGGCAACACGGGCGACGGGGCCGGTATCCTGGGTCACGTGCTCGGCGCCAGGCAGCAGACGGTGCAGACCGGCCTCGGCCAGGCGGCCGGCCTCGATCCGTCCAAGGCGGGCCTGCTGCTCTCCATGCTCGCGCCGCTCGTCATGGGCGCCCTGGGCAAGGCGCAACGGGACGAGGGCCTCGACACCGGCGGGCTGGCCGGGATGCTCGGGAACGAGCAGCAGAAGGCGGCAGCCGCGGCGCCGGGCGTGATGGGCATGCTGACTTCGTTGCTCGATCGCGACCACGACGGCTCGGTGATCGACGACATCGGCGGGATGCTCGGCAAGCTCGGCCGGTAGCGGCGAATCGAGCGGTCCTCTGTAGCCCATGCGCACCATCATCGAGCCGTTCAAGATCAAATCGGTCGAGCCGATCCGGATGACCACGCCGGCCGACCGCGAGACCCGCCTCCGCGCCGCCGGCTACAACGTGTTCCTGCTGGCCGCGGAGGACGTGCTGATCGACCTCCTCACCGACAGCGGCACCGCGGCCATGAGCGCCGAGCAGTGGGCCGCCGTCATGCGCGGGGACGAGGCCTACGCCGGCAGCCGCTCCTGGTTCCGGTTTGAGGCCGCCGTGCACGACATCTTCGGGTTCCGGCACGTGCTGCCCACCCATCAGGGCCGGGCCGCCGAGCGGATCCTCTTCTCCGTCATGTGCCGGCCGGGCGACATCGTCCCCAACAACACCCACTTCGACACCACCCGGGCCAACGTCGAGGCCACCGGCGCCGAGGCGCGCGACCTGGTGATCGCCGAAGGGCACCAGCCGGCCACCCGCCATCCATTTAAGGGCAACATGGACGTGGCGCGGCTCCGGGCCATGATCGCGGAGGTGGGCCGCGAGCGGATTCCGCTCTGTATGCTGACGGTGACCAACAACTCCGGCGGCGGCCAGCCGGTCTCGATGGCGAACGTCCGCGAGGTGTCGGCGGTCTGCCGCGAGCACGGGATTCCGCTCTACATCGACGCCTGCCGCTTCGCCGAGAACGCCTATTTCATCAAGCTGCGCGAGGCCGGATACGCCGACCGCGCGCCGATCGAGATCGCCCGCGAGCTGTTCAGCCATGCCGATGGCTGCACCATGTCGGCCAAGAAGGACGGCATGGCCAACATCGGCGGCTTCCTCGCCACCAACGACGACCGCCTGGCGGTCGAGCAGCGGAACCTGCTGATCCTGACCGAGGGCTTTCCGACCTACGGCGGGCTGGCGGGCCGCGATCTCGACGCGATCGCCGTGGGACTGCACGAGGCGCTGGATGAGGATTACCTGCTGTACCGCATCACCTCCACCACGTATCTGGGCGAGCACGTCAGCCGGGCCGGGGTGCCGATCGTCCAGCCGCCGGGAGGGCACGCCGTCTACCTCGATGCCGCGACGTTCTTTCCCGCCATTCCCCCGCTCGAGCTGCCCGGCCAGGCCCTGGTGGTGGAGCTGTACCGGGAAGCCGGGATCCGGGCGGTGGAGATCGGCACGGTGATGTTCGGGCGGCGGGATCCGGCGAGCGGCGTCGACACGACGGCGCCGATGGAGCTGGTGCGGCTGGCCATTCCGCGGCGAGTCTATACTCAGAGCCACATCGACTACGTGGTCGAGGCCATCCTCAACATCTGGGAGCGGCGGGACCGGGTGCGCGGCTACCGCTTCACCGACCAGGCGGCCGTGCTGCGCCACTTCACCGCCCGGTTCGCGCCGCTGGGCGGATGACCGCGTCGCGCTCGACGCCCTAGTCGACCGTATAGCTCTCCTCGCGCACCCGGCGGAAGCCGCGGCCCAGGTAGTTGGGCAGCGCCGCCGGATGGTCGAGCGTGCAGGTGTGGAGCCAGACCCGCGACGCGCCGGTCGTCCAGGCCGTCCGCGCCGCCTCGCTCAGAAGCCACTTGCCCCAGCCTCGCCCGAAGTAGTCCGGCAGCAGCCCGAAGTAGGCGATCTCGATCGAGCCGTCGTCGTGCGGCAGGAGCTCGAAATAGCCGGCCGGCGCCGCCTCCCAGCTGAGCAGCCAGAGCGAGAGTCCGGGCCTGGCCAGATGGGCCCGAACGGTGTCGTCGGTCCAGCGGAGCCGGTCCACCCAGTGGAAGGCACGTCCCACTTCGGCGTACAGGTAGCGGTAGAACGAGGGCGGACACGCGCCCAGGCGCTCGATCCGCGGGGCGGGCGTGGGCGGGGGGACGATGCGCAGATCGGACCGCGCGCTCAGTTCGAGGTAGGTGCGGGTGACGACGGTGGGCATGGCGAAAATCTTAATAGCAAACGGCCCCGACGTCTGCCGGGGCCGTTTACCGGTGCGACTGCGTCCGGCGTTAGCGCTGGGTGCTGGCGCTGTCGGTCGGGTTGGTCATCGCGCTATCGCCCTGCTGCGGCTGCGTGTCGTTGTTCATATCCGTTCCGGTAGACGGAACGGCAGTGCTGGTGGTGTCAGAGCCCGCACTCGGCAACGACTGGGTGCTGTCGGTCGACGGCATGGCCGGCTGCGTCATCGACGAGTCCGAGCTCGGCCTATTAGGCTGCGTGGTCATGGTGGTGTCGGACTTCATTCTCGGCGTGGCAGCCGTGGTGTCGTAGCCGCTCGTGGCGGTGCTATCGCCACGGTCCGGCGCCGCGCCCATGTTGTCATCCGACCGGTTGTGGCACGCGGCGAAGGTGGCAGCCGCCGCCAGGATCCAAAGAATTTTCATGAGTTCGCTCCTAGTGGCGACCGAGCCCTGCCCGCACGGGAGTCGTCGCCGATCGTTCGTCAGCCGCGGGCCTGCAGAAAGCCTGCACATTCGCGATCCGTCTGAAGCACCAAGGTATCAGCCGGATGGCAACTCCACTAGGTCACAGGTCACACTTTTCCAGGTCGGGGTCAGAGCCGGAGGTCGGGCAGGTCCCGGTACAGATCCAGGGCGGCGGGATTGGCCAGGACGTCCACATTCGCAACTGGCCGTCCGTGAAGGACATCCCGCACCGCGAGCTCGGTAATCTTGCCGCTGATCGTCCGGGGGATGTCCGCCACCTGCAGGATTTTGCGCGGTACATGATGGGGGCTGGCGTGCTCCCGAATCCGGCGACCAATCCGCTCCCGGAGCGAATCGTCCAGCGTCAGGCCCTCACGTAAGCGAACGAACAGGACGATGCGCACGTCACCGTCCCACTCCTGCCCCACCACCAGGCTCTCCAGCACCTCGGGCAGTTGCTCCACCTGCCGGTAGATCTCCGCGGTGCCGATTCGGACACCGCCCGGGTTCAGGGTGGCATCGCTTCGGCCCAGGATTGCCAGCCCGTCGTGCGCGGTGAGTCGGGCCCAGTCGCCATGGCGCCAGACGCCTGGATAGACATCGAAATACGCCGCCCGGTAGCGGGAACCATCGGGGTCGTCCCAGAACGCGACGGGCATGCTCGGGAACGGGCGGGTGCAGACCAGTTCCCCTTCCGCGCCATCTGCGGGACGACCGTCCCCGTCGAACACGTCCACCGCCATCCCGAGCCCCCGGGTCTGCAGCTCGCCCCGCCAGACCGGCCCGATGGGGTTGCCGAGGGCGAAGCAGGAGACGATGTCGGTCCCGCCGCTGATGCTCGCCAGATGCACGTCCGGCTTGATCGAGCGATGGACGTACTCGTAGCTGTGCTCGGCGAGTGGACTGCCGGTGGAGAGGATCGCCCGGAGAGCCGGCAGGTCGTGTGTCTGCCCCGGGACCAGTCCCTCCTTTTCCGCCAGCGCCAGATACTTGGCGCTGGTGCCGAAGACCGTCACCGCCTCTTCGGCGGCCATGTCCCAGAGAATGGTGGGCGGCGCAAGCGGCGCGCCGTCGAACAGGATCACCGCGGCCCCCACCGCCAGGGCGGAGACCACCCAGTTCCACATCATCCAGCCGCAGGTCGTGAAGTAGAACACCCGGTCGCCGGGGCCGAGATCGGTGTGGAGGGCCAGCTCCTTCAGGTGCTGCAGCAGGGTGCCCCCGGCGCCGTGGACCATGCACTTGGGCAGGCCCGTCGTGCCCGACGAATACATGATGTACAGCGGATGGTCGAACGGCAGGCGCAGGTAGTCGGGCTGCTCGGCGCCGCGATGGCCGTCGAGCAGCTCGTCCCAGCGGCGGGCGCCGGGCAGCGCGCCGAGATCCGGGCGCGGATCCAGGTAGGGCACCACCACGACCCGGGTCGTGCCGGGCAGCTGATTGCACACCTCCCGCACCCGGGCCAGCGAGTCGATCGTCTTGCCGGCGTAGCGATAGCCGTCGGCGCAGATCAGGAGGCTGGGGCGGATCTGCCCAAACCGGTCGAGCACCCCGTGGGCGCCGAAGTCGGGCGAACAGGACGACCAGGTCGCGCCGAGGCTGGCGGCGGCCAGCATGGCGATAACGGTCTCCGGGAGATTGGGGAGGAAGCCGGCCACTCGATCGCCGGGGCCAATGCCGAGCGCGGCGAAGGCGGACGCCGCCGCCGCGACCTCGCGGCGGAGCTCGCGGTGACTGAGCCGGCGCCGGCGGCCGAGCTCGTTCCAGAACACCAGCGCGTCGTCATCCCCGTCGTGCCGCAGCAGATTTTCGGCGAAGTTGAGCCGCGCCCCCGGAAACCACGACGGTCCCAGCCGTGGGACCGGCGGGGCCATCCGCTCGAGCCCGACGGCGACCTCGTCCCAGGGCGCCCGGCCCGGCCGCTCGTCCGCCACCACACCGCAGAAACGCCAGACCTCGGGCCAGAACGCCTCCGGCCGGGCGATCGACCACCGATAGAGCGAGCCCACGTCCCACACGTCCTCCGCCCCGGGCAGCGCCCCGAGCCGCACGTGCGCCAGGAAGCGGGTCAGGTTCGCCCGGGCGATCCGCTCGGGGCTGGGGGTCCAGATCGGCTCGGCGGGGTCAGCGGGCATGGCGGCGCGTCAGGATCGGGGCTGGAGGTTCACCGGCGACACACGAAAGGCACGGAGACCCGCCGGCCTCCGTGCCCCGTGGTCCTGCGCCTGGCTCACCGTCCATCGGCCGCCAGGCACCGGTTCACGACGTCGGCGGATTGAACTGGGCGTGCTGCGCGTCGAGCCAGGACCGATGGTACTCCGGATCCTCGATCGAGGTGGCGATGGCGGCCACCTTGAGCGGCCGGAAGCTGTCCATCATCACGGCCAGCTCCTCGGTGTACTTGGCCCCGATGCTGGCCTCCGCCCGGCCGGGATGGGGGCCGTGGGGAATCCCGTCGGGGTGGTGGGTGATGCTCCCGAACTCGATGCCCTTCCGGCTCATGAACTCGCTCGACGCGTAGTAGAGCACCTCGTCCGAATCCACGTTGCTGTGGTTGTACGGCGCCGGGACGGCCTCGGGATGGAAATCGTACGGCCGGGGGCAGAAGCTGCAGACCACGAAGCCGTCCCCCTGAAAGGTCTGGTGCACCGGGGGCGGCTGGTGCACCCGCCCGACGATCGGCTCGAAGTCGTAGATGTTGAAGGCCCAGGGGTAGAAGTACCCGTCCCAGCCCACCACGTCGAACGGATGGTGGTCCAGGATGATCTCGTTGAGGCCGTCGTACTGCTTGACCAGGATCGGGAAATCGCCCCGCTCGTCGTGGGTGCGGAGAGCGGTCGGCCGCCGGATGTCGCGCTCGCTGTACGGCGCGCCTTCGATCAGCTGGCCGAACTCGTTTCGATAGCGCTTGGGCCAGCGCACGTGGCCGCGGCTTTCCATGATCAGCAGCTTGTTCGGCTCGCTGCCGAGGTCGAGCCGCCAGCGATGCATGATCCCGCGGTGGATGACGAGGTAGTCGCCCTCGTGATAGGGGAGGTCGCCGAAGACCGTCTCGAGCGTGCCCGTACCCTTGGCGACGTAGACCAACTCGTCGGCCTGCGCGTTGCGGTAGAAGTGGGCGTCGTTCTCGTCCGGCTCCGCGTAGAACATCGCGATGTCCTGGTTGAACAGGAGCGGCATCCGGTCCAGCGTCGGGCTGCCGCCCCGCTTCACCCGCGAGGTCCGGAAGTGCCGGTGCCGCAGGGTCTGGTCGGGGTCGGCCTCGAGCTTCATCTCCTTGAGGCGCCGGACGCTCTTGACGGTGGTGGGCGGATGGGTGTGGTAGAGCAGCGAGGACGTCCCGGTGAACCCCTCGTGGCCCATCAGCTCCTCGGCGTAGAGGCCCCCGTCCGGCCGCCGGAACGCGATGTGCCGCTTGCGGGGCATCTGGCCCATCGTGTGATAGATCGGCATGGTGCGTTGTCTCCTTGGAGGTCGCCGCGGATCAGAGGTTGCCGCGTGCCGACTGCTCCCGTTCGATCGCCTCGAACAGCGCCCGGAAGTTGCCCTTGCCGAAGCTGCGGGCGCCCTTGCGCTGGATGATCTCGTAGAACACCGTCGGCCGGTCCTCGACCGGCTTGGTGAAGATCTGCAGCAGGTAGCCGTCGGGATCCCGGTCCACCAGGATACCGAGCGACGCGAGCACGTCGAGCGGCTCGTCGATCGTGCCGACCCGGCCCTGCAGCTCCTCGTAGTAGGTGGTCGGAATGGTGAGGAATTCGACCCCGCGGTCGCGCAGCTTGGTGACGGTGCCGATGATGTCGTCGGTCGCGAGCGCCATGTGCTGCACGCCGGGCCCCTGGTAGAACTCGAGGTACTCGTCGATCTGCGACTTCTTCTTGCCGGCCGCCGGCTCGTTGATCGGGAACTTGATCCGGTCGTTGCCGTTGGCCATCACCTTGGACATGAGCGACGAATACTCGGTCGAGATGTCCTTGTCGTCGAAGGTGAGCAGGTTCCGGAAGCCCATCACGTCGCCATAGAACTGGACCCAGGTGTTCATCCGCCCCAGCTCCACGTTGCCGACACAGTGGTCCACGAACTTGAGCCCCACCGGCGGCGGCTGATAGCGCGGCGTCACCGGCCGGAAGCCGGGCAGGAAGAGCCCGCGATAGTTCCGCCGCTCCACCAGCGAGTGGATGGTGTCCCCGTAGGTCCGGATGGCGGCCATCACGATTTCGCCGTCGGCGTCCCGCAGCACCTTCGGCGCCAGGACCGAGACCGCACCACGCTCGATCGCCTTGGCGTAGGCCTCGCGGGCATCGTCCACCCAGAGCGCCAGATCGCGGACGCCGTCGCCGTGCCGGAAGATGTGGTCGGCCACCGCCCGGGCTTCCTCGCTCAGGTCGGGCCGGATCGGGGTGGTCAGCACGAACCGGATCTTGTCCTGCTTGAGCAGGTAGCTGGCCCGGTCGCGCACGCCTGTTTCCGGCCCGCGATAGGCCACCAGCTGGAAGCCGAAGGCGGCGCGGTAATAGAGGCTGGCCTGCTTGGCGTTGCCGACCCAGAACTCGATGTAGTCGGTGCCGTTGATGGGAAAGGTGTCCCCGGTCGGGGCGGCTTCGGTCGCTGTCTCGGTCTGCATGCGGTCCTCCGTGGGCGTCGTCGAGAGCACAAGGGAAAGATACTCAAGGGCTTAGCGTCTCGCCAACTATGTGATCCACGGCTTTGCGCCCCCCTGGAGCGAGCGGTAAGTTGGGACCAGAAAGGCAAGGATGCATGCCGGTTCGCGACATCGTGGTGGTCGGATTTTCCGCTGGAGGCATCGACCCGCTGCTGGGGCTGGTCCGGGCCTTCCCGGCCGACTTCCCGGGCGCGCTGTCGTGGTGCACCACTTCCCGCCCAGAGCGTCAGTGCCCTCCGGCTATCCTCCAGCGCGCCACCACGATACCGGTCGCGCAGGCCACCGACGGCGAGCCGGTGCCGCCGGCACCGGCTGCAGGAAGAAGTGCAGGGCCGACCAACGAGGAGCTCCAGACCATCAACGACGAGGCCGGCCAGCGGGGCGCCGAGCTCGGCGAGTTGAACGGGTTCCTCGAATCGATTCTCACCTCGCTCCGGAGCGCGGTGGACCGCGATCTCCAGGTCCGCAAGTGGAGCCGACGGGCCCAGGACATGTGGGGACCTCCGGCAGGACGAGGTGCTGCACAAGAACTTTCTCAGGCTGGACATCGGACTGCCGGTCGATCGCCTGCGGGCACCGATCCGCGCCTGTCTGGCGCGCGAGTCCGAGTTTTTGGACATGACGCTGGACGCCACCAATCGTCGCGGTCGGCCAGTGCAGGTACGGGTGACGTGCACGCCCTGGGCAACGGGCGCGGATGAGCATCCCGCGGCGTGATTCTCTTGATGGAGGAGACGGACGGGCGCGGATGACCGCCCGCCCGGCTTCTGACGAGGTTCGCGGTGAATACCGACGATTTCGGCCGGCGCCTGGAGAGCATGCGCGGGCAGGTGGAGCGATTGCGGGGCACGTCGGACGCCGGCAGCGTCGCGGTCGAGGAGCTGCTCGTCGCCGTCGAGGAGCTCCGCGTGGCGGAGGAGGAACTGCGCCAGCGGAACGAGGACCTGGTGGTGGCGCACGCCGAAATGGCCGAGGAGCGGCGGCGCTACCAGCATCTCTTCCAGTATGCGCCGGACGCCTACCTGCTCACCGATCTGAGCGGCATCATCCGGGAGGCCAATCATTCCGCCGCCCACCTGCTCGGCGTGGAGCCCCGCTTTCTGGTCGGCAAGACCCTGGTCTCCTTCGTCGAACCGGGCGACCGGCCCACGCTCCGCAACGAGATCGGCCGCTGGCGGTCCGAACCGGCCGCCAAGCACCTCGACCTCCGGCTGCAGCCTCGGGGTGGAGACACCTTCGACGCCTCGCTCACCCTCTCGGTGGCGCGGGGCGGCCCGCGGGACCAGGCCTTCGGCGTCCGCTGGCTGGTGCGCGACATCTCGGCCCATCGCCAGCTCACCGAGGAGCTGCGGCTCCGCGAGGAGGAGGCCCGCCGCGAAGCAGAGGCAAGCGAAGCCCGGGCCTATCACGTCCAGAAGCTGGAGAGCGTCGGAGTGCTCGCCGGCGGGATCGCCCACGACTTCAACAATCTGCTCCACGTCATCCTGTGCAATGCCGACCTGGCCCGGCTGCAGGTGGGCCCCGGCTCGCCCGCCTGGGAGCACCTCGACGAGGTGGTCCGTGCCACCCAGCGCGCGGCCGAGCTCACCCAGCAGCTGCTGGCCTATAGCGGCCGTGGCGTGGTCGAGACCCGGCAGCTCGACCTCTCGCTCGAGGTCCGGGAGATGGGCACCCTGCTCCGGACGGCGATGTCCAAGCAGGCCAGCCTCACCTGGGATCTGGCGGAGGACCTGCCGGTCGTGAGCGCCGATCCCACCCAGATCCGCCAGGTGGTGATGAACCTGATCACCAATGCCTCGGACGCGCTCGGCGACGGCCCCGGCACGATCACGCTCCGGACCGGCGAGGTGGACCGGACCGATCCGAGCGACGGACGCTCGATGGTGTTCCTCGAAGTCACGGACACCGGGTGCGGCATGGACAGTGGCACGCTCCAACGGATCTTCGATCCCTTCTTTTCGACCAAGTTCACGGGACGCGGCCTGGGGCTGGCGGCGGTCATGGGCATCGTGGAGAGCCATCACGGCCGGGTCCGCATCCGCACCTCGCCCGGGGAGGGCACCACCTTCCAGGTCGTGCTCCCCACCGTCACCCGCGCCGCCGACGTCCTTGCCCCCCGCCGCGTCTCCGGCGTCGGCTGGCGCGGCCGGGGCACCGTGCTGGTGGTCGAGGATGAGGAGGGGGTGCGCGAGGTCGTCGCCCGGATGCTCGAGCGCCTGGGGTTTCAAGTGCTGACCGCCGTGGATGGGGTGGACGCGGTCCGGGTCCTCGAGCACCACCACGGCGAGATCACCACCGCTCTGCTGGACCTGTCGATGCCCCGCATGGGCGGCCAGGAAACCCTGAGCCGCCTGCGCCAGCGCTCGCCCGACCTGCCCGTAATCTTGATGAGCGGCTACACCGAGCATGAAATGGCCACCCGCATCCTCGAGGAGGCGGGCGGTGGCGTGGTCTTCCTCCAGAAGCCCTTCCTGCCCGACGATTTGAGCAGCGTGCTTCGGCACGTCTCCCTTCCTGCCAACGCCTGACCGCCCGGCACAGGACGTGCAAGCTGCGGCCACCGGTGCATCTCCTGCGGTTCACGTTAGCGTGGGCGAACCTGGCGGGTTCCCGGTAAGTACATCGGATGTCGTAGTTTGCCCTAGTAATGTCGGGCAGGGCTGGACGCCGATTCCCTGGGTCAATAGGATCCGGATCACAGCAAGACTGTCCCCCGCTCGCCAACTTGCGTTGGCTACGAGCCAGGCCCGCCACCGCCCGGAGTCATGACGGCCGACCTCGCCCAGCTGTTCGAGCAGTACTACGCCTCGCTGGTCCGGATGCTCTACCGCCGGACCGGGGACCGCGATCGCGCGGAGGACCTGGCGCAGGAAACCTTCGCGAGGGCGGTCGCCGCGCCCCCCAACAACCCTCGCCCCTGGTTGTTCGCCGTTGCCCTGAACCTGGTCCGGGAGGACGGCCGCCGGGCCGCTACCCGCGGCCGCCGCCTGGAGCTGCTCCGGGCCGAGCACGACGAGCCGTCGAACGCGCCGGACGCCGAGCTGGAACGGCGGGAGGACACGGCGCGGGTGCGGGCCGCCTTGGCGACCCTGAACGAGCGGGACCGGGAGGCCCTGCTGCTCAAGGCCGAGGGGTTTGGCTACGAGGAGATCGCGGCCACCCTGGGACTCGCCAAGGGCGCGATCGGCACCACCCTGGCGCGCGCGCGCCGGCGGCTGGTGGAGGCCTACCGGGCGCAGGAACGCGCCCGGCAGAAGGAGCGGGGGAAGAATGTCGCATCTTGACGAAGGCACGCTGCACTCGATGCTCGACGGCGAGCTCGAGCCTAAGGAAGTGGCCGAGATCCGGGCTCACGTGGCGTCGTGCGCGTCGTGTGGGCTTCGCCTGCGCGAGGTCCAGGAGTTCCT
>JBBRGH010000045.1:0-12890 GCA_038240915.1 Gemmatimonadales bacterium
CTCTCCGGTTGGCCGCTGCCGTCCGCCGCGATCCACCAGAGATCGTCGTTGCTGGAGTACACCAGGCGACGGCCATCGGGCGTCCAGACCGGCCGGTTGCTGATGCTGTTGGTCGTGAGGCGCGACCAGGTTTGCTGGGCAATATCGAGCACCCAGACGTCTTTCGATCCGCGGGCGTCGGCGATCCCGAGCGCCAGGCGCCGGCCATCCGGGGAGTAGCGCGGGTTGCTGAACACCCTCCCCTCACCCGGCATGACGCTGGCCGATCCCGAGCGACCGACCAGCACGAGGTGGCGCGGGGACGTCGCGCCCGATCGAATGTAGATCACTGCTCCGCTGGCGGAGACCGATGCACGCGAGGTGTAGCCGTCGGGTTGGGCGACGTCGCGCGCGATCGTGACGGGGGGGCCACTCGGCCGGCCCCGCCTGGCATCGAAAGGCAGCGCGATGAGGCTTCCGTCCGAGCTGCCGAGGGTCACGAATCCGGCGGCCACCCACTGGGGCGTGAGACCCGGCTGGTCGAACCTGGTGATAACATGAGTGTCGAGATTCAGCGCAGCGAGGCTGCCGCTCGCACCGGTGAAGGCCGAGAACAGGACGGTGCGGGTGCCCGGGATCAGGCTGGGCGACCGGAAGGCCTCGGTCGCGCTGTGCTCGGAGCGGGCGATTTCGTACGGCCTTCCCCCCCGGGCCGATACCGCCATCAGCACCCGCGACGCCGGGTTGGTGGACGGTGCGGTGTGGTAGCGAACGGTGTCGTCGCTGCCCCACGAGAAGGAGTAGCCGGTGCACAGGTCGCAGATCGTGACCGGAGTACCGCCGTCGAGCGGTACCTTCATGACTCTGGCGCCGTCCAGGTATCCCAGCCACCGGCTGTCGGGGGAGAAGAAGGGGCTGATCGCCCGCCGCCCGCCGCCCACCGGCACCAGGTCGAGCTTGTCGGCGGCGCGAAGCATCAGCCCGAGACGTGAGACGTAGGCATAGGCCGAACCGTCGGCGGCGTAGGCCAGCGTCGATCCATTGATGTCCACCAGCGCCAGGCTGTCGGGGAACGTCATGGCGTAGCGCAGCACCACCGGCGGATACGGAGATGCCGATGGCCGCCAGAGCAGCCTCGCCCCCAGGATGCCGAGGCCGAAGGTGACCGCCCCGACAACCGCCGCCGGGAGCCAGGCGAATCTTGGCCGCACTGCCCGGCGCGCGTCTCCAGCACCGGCGCGCCTGGCGGCGTTCATCGGCGTCACCAGCGCGGCGGAGAACTCCGCCGCACTGGCGAACCGGTCGGCCGGCAGCTTCTGCAGCGCGGTCAGGACCGCATCCTCCACCTCGGCCGGCACGGTAGGCCGTTGGACGAGGAGCGAGCGGGGCCGTTCGGTCATCACCCGCGCGATGATGGCCTGCGCGGTGGGACCGGTGAAGGGTGGCTCGCCAACGAGCGTCTCGTAGGTCATGGCGCCGAGCGCGTAGACGTCGGAGCGCGGGCTGATCTCCCGCTCACCCATCGCCTGCTCGGGGCTCATGTAGTGCGGCGTGCCGAGCGACATCCCGGTCTCGGTCATGCGGCTGCTGCCGCCCGCGCTGGACACGGCCAGGGCGATGCCGAAATCGGCGACCAGGGCGGAGCCATCGTGCAGCAGGACGTTCTCGGGCTTGATGTCGCGGTGGATCACCCCGCGGCGGTGGGCGTAGTCGAGCGCCGAGGCGACCTCGGTGGCGATGCGGACCGCCTCGGCGATGGGGAGCTGCTTCTCGCGGGCGAGCCGGTCGCGCAGCGACTCCCCCTCGACGAACGGCATGACATAGTACGCGGTGCCGTTGACCTCACCGGAGTCGATCAGGCCGAGGATGTGCGGGTGCTGGAGCGTCGCGATGGTCTGGATCTCCCGCAGGAACCGCTCGGCGCCGATGACCGCGGCCAGCTCGGGCCGCAGGACTTTGATGGCGACCTTGCGCCGATGCTTGAGATCTTCGGCCAGATAGACCGTGGCCATGCCGCCCTGCCCCAGCTCCCGCTCCACCCGGTAGTGGTCGGACAGCGCGACAGCGAGGCGCGTTATCGTCTCGCTCACGGGCGGCTCACCACCGCCGCTTTCGTGTGTCCACCACCCGCACCTGAGTCGATCGTCACATCGTCTCGACTTCAGCGCACTTCGCGGTGATCCGAATCTGGATGCCGTCCTTCGTCTTGCCTTGGGACGTGATCTCCGCGCCTTTGCCCTTGATCGTCAGGGTCAGCGGCGTCCTGTCGACCGTGTACCTGTCCTGCTTCGTGCCCCGGTGGCCGAACGCGATGAGCAGCTCGCCGAATTTGGCACCCGGGGCATCGGGATTCGAGATGTTGATCGCGGCCTCGGTGGCCTCGTTCGTCGGGTTCTTGGCGGCAGCCGCCTCGCCGGACAGGGCTTCATCGAGGTCCCGCCACGTCGCCGCGTAGATCTGCTGGGCCTGGTAGTGGATGCAAATGACATCCGCCGCCGGCGGCTTGTAGGTTCCCGCGTGGGGTCCGTTCGCGACCACGACTTCGAGGATATTCGACTGCGCCTGCACGCGCGCCGCGGCGAGTGCGCCGGCGCCGGCGATGCACAGGATCACGCGAGCCAGATGCGACATCGGAGGTGTCTCAGTGGAGGAAATAAGGATCCATCTCGCCGGTCTCCGGCGGCAGGCGGCAACGGTGGACCTGCCGGGAAAGGGAAGGGACTGAATCTCTTGGCCGCGGCTCGCCGCGCAGATACACGGCGGCGAGGTCGGTCACGGATGGTCTTGTTGGGACGCCGGAATCTCGTACCGGGCCGGATGGGGCGCCAGTCCGGGCTGTCGAGGGCCCGCCGGCTTGCTGGCGCCCGAGCTCCCGGTGCAGATACTTAGCCCGCCTCCCCGACCGAGGACCAGGAGCAGGCTGCCGACAGTTACCTCCGCGGGCGATCACCGGCGACGTGTCGGCGGCGAACAAGTCCCGATTCCTCGATCGCCCTCGGCGGATGCTCCCGATCTCGACCGCCCGGGACACCGTGCACGAGGTCTCCACCACCTCGGCCGGCCCGCTTCTGGCCGACGGTGGCAGTGGCGCCTGGGTCAAGTAGTCCCTCCCCCCAGTTGACCAGAGACTGACCGCAGGTTGACCGGCGCCTCCTAGCCTGGGAGCCGATCGAGCGGCCGACCCCGCGCACCTCGCGCGCGGCGGCCCCGACGCTTCCCAGGAGGGCGCCCCGTGTCCCCCACTCTGCTCCTGCATCGCCGCGCAGCCCCGACGCTCTGGCTCCTCACCCTGCTCGCCGCCTGCGACGAGTCCTCGCCGGACGCCGGCGCCGATCGTGTCCCCACCGCGCCCCCGGTCGAGGCCGACGCCGAAGGCGGCCACACGGTCCGGCACCTACGGCGCCCCCGTGCGGCAACCCCGCGGGGTACCAGCCGTTCACCCGGACCTTCATCAAAGGGACGTGGGACGGGTGGTTCATCTTCGACGAGCCGATGATCACGCGGGACTGGCTCCTGACCAAGCGAATCTCCAGCCAGGAGGCCGCGGCGGACGAGATCACTCCGGTGCCGACGGCGGCGCGCTATGCGCCGGCGGGGTACTACCCGCAGGCATACCGGATCGCGTACGACCCGCGGGCGAGGGAGTTCCTGGTTGGGCTCACGCAGCTCGCGCCTCGGGAGTGAGCGGTGCCGGCGGGGCGTGGCGTCGCGTTACCGGAATGCACGTGGCGCGGGCCCGGGAGACAGCGTCGACCGGTCAGGGTGAGACGTCGAACGGTGCGCTGATCGCGGGCGTGGCCCCGACGGCCTGCACCCTGATTCGGAAGCCCAAGCCGGAGACGGTCGGGACCAGGTCGGAAATATCCAGCTGCCCCGCGACGAGCGGGCCGGTCACGGAGTCGGGTGTCCCCAAAATGGTCGCCAGCGCCGTGGCGGCGAAGGTGGTGTCCTGCCGGTCCCACGCGTCCAACACCAACACCCGGATGACCGGCAGCGACTGCCCCCGTGTGCCATTGGTCGGCTGCACGGCAAAGAGCAGGCGCGGCGTGAGTCCGTGACCGATGGCATGAAAGCGGAGGCTCCGCCGGAAGGCCACGGCACGGAGCACGTTGAGGGAGTCTGGGCCCGATCCCAGCGACCAGCGCACCGAGGCGAGACCATTGACGCTGGTCCGCTGGACGGAGGAATCGGCCAGATGGCCGCCGCCCGAATGCACACGAAAGGCGACCCGGATGTTCGGGAGCGGGTGGCCGGTGACGGAATCGACGACCAGCACGGTGGGGGGCACCCTGACCAGCGAGTCGCGCGGCGCCGCCTGGCTGCCGCCCGCGACGGTGTCGAGCCTGATCGGCGCGGCGTCGGCGAGCTCGCGGAGCACATCGTAGCGATAGGCGGGGTCGCGCTGCAGGGCCTGGATCAGCGCGGCGCGAGCGTCCGTAGTTCCGATCCGCCCCAACGCGACCGCGGCATGGGCCTGATAGCTGGCGATGTAATTCGAGTCGTAGTGGTCAACGTAGCGCACCGCGCCGACCGCGGCCGGCGACGGAAGCCGGTCGAACCGCTCCCGCGCCTGGCGCCGGATGTGCGCGCGACCCGACGCCGGGGGCCCCTGCAGCAGCGCCTGGGCAAGCATGCTCGTGACTCGGTCGCCCAGCGGCACCACCGCCTCCAGCTCTCCATCGATGCACTCCTCGCACAAGAGCCATCGGCGCACGATCTGCTGCTCACCCACTGTCGGGTGGCAGGCCGAGAGGACCGCGACCATGCCGGCGAGGGCGAGGACACTCCGGGTCGTCACGGCTTGACGTCGGCCTCGAGCGGCGGGCAAATCGACGCGGTGGCCGTGCAATCGGGGAAGTCCGTCGGCACGAGGCTCCCATGGATCCGAAACATCTGTCCCAGCGTCAGGGCGCTACCTGCACCCGGCGCGGGACGCATGGCGTTGCCGGCGAACGCAGGGTCGCTCAGCTCGGCCGCCGTCAGGATGGAGAGGCCCAGCTTCGCTCCGAGCATCTGCGGGAGGGTGGGTATGGCGGCCGACGACCAGCAGATATGGAACTCGGCCTGGAGATCGCCGGGGCACGTGGCCGGCAGCGGCGTATGCCGGAAGAACTGGAAGGCGAGGCCGGCCCGGCTGTCCTGGCCGTAGATTCGGCCGATCTCCTCGATACCGCTCGTCACGAGTCCGTCATCGGCCGGATCGAAGTACACATGGACGATCACTGGCCGGGGTGCGCTCGGTCCCCGGTCCAGGACTCGAAGCTCGGCCGCGTCGCTCCATGACCCCGACAGGGTCGTGAGATCGCGAAAGATCGGCGCCTGATTCCGAAAGAAGATGGCGATCCACGACGCGGAACAGCCCGTCGATCGAGTCACGTTGACGAACTTGATGAAGTCCGCCTTGTCGTGCGTCAGCAGGTCCCCGGGGATGTCGCGGCGGCATCCGCCCGCCGACGTCCCCCACGGCCGCCCGGCGATGAGCGCCAGCGGCTTCTCCTCCGCCCCGAGGAGCGGCGCCGGCAGCTGGATCCGGTCGGTGCAGTCCCACGGGTGCAAGTGGTGTCGCAGTCCTCCTCGCTCGCGTGCGAAATCGTCCACCAGCCGAGGACACTGGCCGGTGGGATCGTCGAACCCGCATTGGCAGGCCAGGTGCGGCGCGGAGAGGTCGCGGAGCATGGTGCCGGTCTCGTCGGTGGACCAGTTCAGCCACGAGCCCACATCAGCGTTCATCCGTACCACCTGCCCCACGGTGATCCGGCGGCGCCACACGTCGTCGGTATCGGCGTATCCGCTCGCCATCACGTTGGCGGCATCGAAGCCTTGCAGGAAGTCGGAGTGTCCTGCGCCCGGGATGTCGAGCCCGAGCACGTGCCCCAGCTCGTGCACCAGGAGCGTACCCGAGTTCGCCCCCGCCCGGAGGTAAATCACGGGGACCGGCCGGGCCTTGGTCGGGGCGCAGCTGAATCCGTCCTTGTTGCCCATGCGATCCACCATGTAGACGTGCAGCATGGCGGGCGTCGACGACGGTGCGGTGGGAGGGACATAGTCGTAGCCGCTGGTGAGGAGGTCGCCCGCGGCGCACGTCGGCACGCTGGTCTCCTCTCCGGACGCGGGGGCGGTCACGACCTCCAGGTGCGGCGTGCCGAGCTGGATCCCGGCGCGATTGTCCGCGAGGACCGTGTTGGCGTCGGTGATTTCCCCCGTGGTGAAGGTCGCGGCGTCGGTCTGACGACCGGCCAGCCCGTCACCACCCCCGATCAGGATCCGCATCGCCAGCGGGATCGTGCGAATGGCGGCCGGCTTGGTGGCGTCGGTCTGCTCCAAACCGGACGACCACTTGGGCGGGTACATCTCCATCGCGTGCCCGGCATCCAGCATCGCGATTCCCCACGGTGGATCGCTGCCGCCGCACTCGGCGGTGACCTGTCCCACCGTTCCGCGCCTTACGAGCGCCGGGGCGAGCCACACGGCACAGGGATTGTCGGCAGCAGTCCGGAGACCGCGAACAACGATCGCGTCGGGCGTCGAGCCGTCCCGATAGCTCGCCTCGATCCCGTCCTCGCTCGCGGTGGCGACCGGCACGATCTGGCTCTGGGCCCCGATGCCTCCCGCCAGCGCCTGGACGGTGACGGGGCCGGTCAGCTTGGTCCCGGGATCGAGGGTCACGGTGGCACGATAGCCGCCGGAGCTGCTGGACAGGCGAAGGCCGGGCGGGTTCGAGCTCAGGACCCACGTGGGCGTGACGCCGGAGAATTCCAGGATGCCGGCGCGGTCGCCCGGCAGTCCGGTCCAGAGGCGCGCCTCCAGCACGAAGGTGGTGGGGTCCGACGCATCCGCGTCCACCGCCCGGCTCCGGTGGGTCGGGTCCGCTCGGGTCCGCTCGGGTCCGCTCGGGTCCGCGATATGGCATGAACCCCGGTGGCGGGGCGATATTTGCCCCACGCCCATGGCCAACACCCCCTCCCACCTCGCCACCGCCCTGGCCGACCGCTATCGCCTCGAGCGCGAGCTCGGCCAGGGCGGCATGGCCACGGTGTACCTGGCCCACGATCTCAAGCACGATCGCAAGGTCGCGATCAAGGTGCTCCGGCCGGAGCTCGCGGCCGTCATCGGCGCCGAGCGGTTCCTGCGCGAGATCAAGACCATCGCCACCCTGCAGCATCCCCACATCCTTGGCCTGATCGATTCCGGTGAGGTGAACGGCACCGCGTACTACGTGATGCCGTTCGTCGAAGGCGAGTCGCTGCGCGACCGGCTCACCCGCGAGAAGCAGCTCCCCATCGCCGACGCGGTCCGGCTCGCCACCGAAGTCGCCGCCGCGCTGGACTACGCTCACCGCCACGGCGTGATCCACCGCGACATCAAGCCCGAGAACGTCCTGCTGCACGACGGCAGCGCGCTCGTGGCCGACTTCGGCATCGCGCTCGCGGTCTCCACTGCCGGGGGCGGCTCCCGCATGACCGAGACCGGGATGAGCCTCGGCACGCCGCACTACATGAGCCCCGAGCAGGCCATGGGCGAGCGCGAGATCACCGCCCGTTCCGACGTCTACGCCCTCGGCGCGATCACCTACGAGATGCTGATCGGCGAGCCGCCCTTCAGCGGCCCCACCGCGCAGGCGATCGTGGCCAAGGTCCTGACCGAGGAGCCGAGCCGGCTGGTGTTCCGCCGGCGCTCCATTCCGCCCGAAGTCGAGGAGACGGTCCTCACCGCGCTCGAGAAGCTGCCGGCCGATCGGTTCGGATCGGCCCAGGAGTTCGCCGCCGGGTTGAGCGGCGCGCGCACGGCGCTCCGCACCGGCGCGCGAGGCCGGCCGGCCGCGCCGCCGCCGCTGTCATGGCGGCGGTGGCTGCCCCTGGCGTCGGGCGCGGTCGTCCTCGCTGTCGCGGCCTACCTGCTCGGCGCCCGCCGATCGCGGCCCGCCGGCGTGCCGCTCACCTTCGGCCAGGCCATCAAGGTCACCTGGGATCCCGGCCTCGAGGTGCTGCCGGCGATCTCACCCGACGGAAAGACGGTCGCCTACGCCAGCGGCAGCCCGGTCCGGGTGCGGGTCTTCATCCGGCCGGTGGCGGGCGGCCGCGGCATCGCCCTCACCGACGACACCACCCAGGTCCAGTCGCATCCGCGCTGGTCCCCCGATGGCAGCCGGGTGCTGTTCCTCGAGCGGGGCGGGGTCGTCAGCGTCCCCGCCTCCGGTGGCGTCGAGAAGCCCGAGGTGCCGCCGGGCCCGTCCGGTCCGGTCATCTCCGCGGCCTGGTCGCCCGACGGGACGAGCATCGCGTACGTCGTCGGCGATTCGCTCTTCCTCCGCGATGCCCGGAACGAATCCCGCGCGATCGCGCGGGTGGTCGAGACCAACGGCTGCGGCTGGAGCCCCGACGGGCGGTACCTGGCCTGCTCCTCCGGCAACGCCATCTCCATGACCATCGGCGTGCTGTTCGGCAATGTCTCGCCCAGCCGGATCGTGAGCGTGCGCGTCGGCGACGGCCGGATCGTGCCGCTCACCGACGGCGCCTCGCTCAACCAGAGTCCGGTGTGGTCGCCCGACGGGCGCCGGGTCTACTACGTCTCCAATCGCTATGGGCCGAGAGACGTCTTCGCGCAGGAGTTGGCGGGCGGCGTCCCCCGAGGCCCGGCGGTGCGGCTGACCACGGGCCTCAACGCGCACACCATCTCGCTCTCGGCGGACGGGCGGCGGCTGGCCTACGCCGCCATGGACATCGAGAGCAACGCGTGGACGCTGCCGCTCCCGGCCCACCCGCCGGGGTCGGTCGCCGCGGCGACGCAGGTCACCCACGGGTCGCAGTTCGTCGAAGCGGTGCAGTTTTCTCGGGACGGACGCTGGCTGTACTACGATTCCGACCTGAGCGGCAACATGGATCTCTACCGCATGGCGCTGCCCGGCGGCGCGCCCCAGCGGCTGACCACCGATTCCAGCGACGACTTCTTCCCGGACGACGCCCCCGATGAGCGGGAGGTCGCGTTCCATTCCTGGCGCGGGGGGTCGCGCGACATCTGGGTGATGCCGCTCGACGGCGGTCCGGTCCAGCGGGTGACCTCCTCGCCGGCCCAGGAGGCGATGCCCCAATGGTCGCCGGACGGGACCCGGTTGGTCTACTGCATCTTCACGGAACCCGGTGGCATCTGGACCGTGCGCCGCGTCCGCGGCGTCTGGCAGGCGCCGGTAGAACGGCTCGGGCTCGGGTTCTTCCCCCACTGGTCTCCCGACGGCCGGGCGCTGTCGTTCAACCACGGAGTCGCCGAGGGATCGCTCTGGGTGATGCCGGCCGATTCGGGTGCGCCCCGGCTCATCGCGGACACGACCGGGCCCCACGCCTTGCGGGGCGACGTGGGCTGGTGGACCGCGGACGGGCATGCCATCATCACCCGAAGCCATGATGCCACCGGCAACACCACCTTCTGGTCCGTTCCCCTCGCCGGCGGCTCGCCCCAGTTGCTCTTCACCTTCGAGGCCGGGGGGCCCGCTCCGTCGCGCGGCGGCTGGGGGCTCTCCGGAAATCGGCTGGTGTACGCCGCGGCGGAGCAGCGCAGCGACATCTGGGTGATGGAGGTCGGGACGCCGTAGGCGACGTCATGTCCAGTGACTCAAGCGGAGCGCGGCGGCCCGATCTCGGTGTCGCCCATCGCGCTTCCCCCGGGAGCCGATCCGAGCCATGCACACCGACTCCAGCATCATCCTCATGTTCATCGTCGCCGCGGCGGTCGCCGTGGTGGCCACCCGGCTCCGGCTCCCCTATACGGTGGCCCTGGTGCTCACCGGCCTTGTGCTCGGCCAGCTCGACGTCTTCGCTCCGCTGCACCTGACCCAGGAGCTCCTCTTCGTCGTCTTCCTCCCCGGCCTCCTCTTCGAGGCCGCGTTTCACTTGAATTTTGCCCAGTTCCGCCAGGACAAGTCGCTCATCCTGGCGCTGGCCGTCCCCGGCGTCATGGCCGCGATCCTGCTCACCGCCCTGATCCTGGTGCCCGGCGCCGCGCTCCTGCCGGCGGCGGAGGCCATCACCTGGCAGCAGGCGCTGGTGTTCGGCGCCCTCGTCGCCGCCACCGACCCGATCGCCGTGGTCGGCCTGTTCCGGAGCCTCGGCGCGCCGCACCGCTTGTCGGCGCTGCTGGAGGCCGAAAGCCTGCTCAACGACGGCACCGCCATCGTCATCTTCACCCTGATCCTCGGCGTGGTCGGCGGCGCGGCCGTGTCGGTCCCGGCGGTCTCCCTCGAGTTCGTCCGCGTCGTCGGCCTCGGCGCGGGGACGGGCTTCGTCATCGGGTTGGTGATCTCGGTCGTCATCCAGCGGATCGACGACCCGATGATCGAGATCACCCTCACCACCATCGCCGCGTACGGCGCGTTCGCCGCGGCCGAGCGGATCCACGGGTCGGGCGTCATCGCCACCGTGATCGCCGGCATGATCTGCGGCAACTACGCCGCCCGCACCGGCATGGGCCCCACCACCCGGGTGGCGGTCGAGACCTTCTGGGCCTACGTCGCCTTCGCCCTCAACTCGATCATCTTCCTGCTGATCGGGTTCGAGGTTCGGCTGCAGCAGATGCTCGACGCCTGGCCCTTCATCCTGCTCGCGTGGCTGGCGGTCGTGCTCGGACGGACGGCCGTGGTCTACGCCGCCTCCGGCCTCGTGGCCCGGGGCACCTCGCGCATCCCGTCCGCCTGGCGGCCGCTGCTGAGCTGGGGCGGCCTCCGCGGCGGCCTGTCCATGGTGCTCGCGCTCAGCCTGCCCGTCACCATGCCCCATCGGAGCCTGCTGATCGACATCACCTTCGGCGTGGTGCTGCTCTCGCTCCTGGTGCAGGGCCTCACCATGGCGCCGCTGCTGCGTCGCCTCGGCGTGGGAAAGTCGGGGGCCCGGCGGCTGGACTACGACCGGACCCGCAACGAGCTCCAGGCCGTCCGGGTCGCGCTCGGCGAGCTCGACCGGATGGAGCGCGTCGGGCAGCCCGACCGCGAGGGCGTGGAGACACTCCGGGGCGAGTACCAGGCGCGCGCCGAGCGATTGGGTGAGGAGTTGAGCCGCCAGCGCGCGGAGGGAGAAGATCTGCGCGAGGAGGACCTGCGCCACGCCCGCCGGCACCTGCTGCTGGTGGAGAAGACCGAGGCGATCGAGGCGTCGCACCAGGGTATGCTCAGCCGCGAGGCATACGAGCGCCGGGTCGCCGAGGTCGACGAACGACTGCTGGGACTCGACGAGCCGGCCTGACCCCAATCCCACTGCTCGGCAGGGCGGCCTGGTGCACCGGCCCCACCACGCGCTCGAGCCGGCGCCTCACCGAGCCTCCAGCACGGGTGGCCAGCGCCCGTAGAGCACCGGGGTCACGATCCGCGCCAACAGCGTCGACGAGATCAGGCCGCCGATGATCACCCACGCGAGCGGCGCGTACAGCGCCGCGCCCTGCAGCGCGAGCGGCAGGAGGCCGCCGATCGCCGTGAGGCTCGTCAGCACGATCGGCAGGAACCGCACCTCGCCCGCCCGCCGGATCGCGTCCGCCAGCGCCATCCCTTCCCGCCGGAGCTGATTGGTCAGATCGACCAGCAGGATCGAGGTCTTGATCTCGATGCCGATCAGCGCCACGAACCCGATGAGCGCGGTGAACGAGAGCGTGTTGCCGGTGAGGAAGAGCGCGAGGATCCCGCCCACCACCCCGAGCGGAATGACCGACGCCACGATGAGGGTGCCGCGGAAGGTCTTGAACTCGAGGACCAGCACGCCCAGCATCAGGAACGTCGCCACGATCACCGCGCTCCCGATCCCCCCGAAGCTCTCCTGCCGGCTCTCGATCTCGCCAGCCGCGGTGATCCGGTAGCCGCGCGGAAGCGGCATCGAATCGAGCGCCGCGAGCACCCGCCGCGTCACCCGGTCGGTGTTGTAGCCGGTCCGGACGAAGCTCGTGAGCGTGACGGCGCGCTCCCGGTCTACCCGCCGGATCTCGGGCACCGTGCTCTCGAACCGGACGTCCGCCACCTGCCGGAGCGGTGTCAGCCGGCCGGCGTCCGAAGCCACGTACAGCCGCTCGAGGGTGGCGGGGTCCGGCCGGGTGACGCCGGCCAGCCGCACCACGATGTCGCGCGCGTCCCCGTTCGACTCGCGGAGCACCCCCGCCTCGAGCCCCGCCAGCCCGAGGCGCACCGTGCGGTCGATCTCGAGCGTAGGGATCCCGAGCAGTCCCGCCTTGCCGCGATCGATCGCCACCCGCAGGTCGGTGCGCTGGAGCCGGACCGGATTGTCGACGTACTGCGTGCCCGGCGTGCGCTCGAGCACCCGTTCCACCCGGGCCGCGAGCGCGCGCAGCGTGTCGAGGTCGGGCCCCTGCACCCGGAGCGCGACCGGGGCGTCCACCGGCGGGCCGTTCTCGAACTCGCGCAGCTCGAGCCTGGCCGCCGGATAGCCGGCCAGCTCGGCGCGCAGGCTGTCGAGCAGCGGCGCCGTCTGCCGCTGGTCGTAGCGGTGGAGCAGCACGAAGAGCTGGCCTACCGCCGGGTTGTCGCTCCGGGGGACGACGTTGTAGTACATCCGCGGGTTGTCCTGGCCCACCGAGGTGAACACCGCGCGCACCGCGGGCCGCCGCCGGAGCACCGAGTCGGCGTAGCGCGCGGCGGCGGCGGTTGCCGCGATGCTGCCCCCCTCGGGCGCGGTGACGGTGACGTAGAACTGCGGGGTCTCCGCCTTCGGAAAGAGCGAGAACCCCACGGCCGGTATCAGCGCGCCGGCCCCGAGCACGAAGGCGCCGGCCAGCAGGAGGGCGCCCACCGGACGCCGGAGGGCCCGGTCGAGGACCGGGGCGTAGGTCGCGTGGATCGCGCGCTCGAACGCCCGCAGCATGCGGTTCCCGCCCTCGGCTTCGTGCCGCGGCAGCAACAGGCTCGCCAGCCACGGGATGATCGT
>JBBRGH010000046.1:0-12853 GCA_038240915.1 Gemmatimonadales bacterium
CGGAGGCGAGCGCGGGAATGAGCGCGGAGGCGAGCGCGGGGGCGAGTGCGCGGGCGAGCGCACCGATCGATCGGCCGGGGCAAGGCATATGAATGGGAAGTCCGATGGGTTGGCGGGGGAAATCCTGGCGGACAGGGTGACAACGGTCTCGGCCGCTTTATACGACGCGAGCCCGGGATTGGATCCCTGCGACGCCAGTCCGCCGCCCCGGGCGGACGGGATCCATTCGCGCCCTCCCGGCGTTCCAGGACCATGACCGCCCGCGCACGACACGCCACGCTCTGGGTCCGCCTTGCCGCGGTCGTCGCCGGCCTCGTGCTCCTGGCCCTGGCAGGCCGCCGGCTCGCGGGGCTGGTCCCGGCCTTCGGGGAGTGGGTCCACGGACTCGGGCCCCTCGGCCCCGTCGTGTTCATTGCCGGGTACGCGGCGGCCGCCGTGGCGTTCGTGCCGGGCTCGCTGTTGACCCTCGCCGCCGGCGCCGTGTTCGGCGTTGCCCGGGGCACCGCCTACGCCCTCGCCGGGGCCACTCTGGGTGCCTCGGCCGCCTTCCTGATCTCCCGTCACGCCGCCCGCGCCGCCTTTCAGCGCCGGGTCGACCGGCTGCCGAGGTTCAGCGCGATCGATCGCGCGATCGCCCGGGAGGGAGGGAAGATCGTCTTCCTGCTGCGGCTCTCGCCGCTGTTCCCCTTCACCCTGCTCAACTATGCCCTGGGTCTCACCCGGATCCGCTTCACGCCGTTTCTGATCGCCTCGGCCGGCATGCTGCCGGGAACCCTGCTGTACACCTACTCGGGCAAGGTCGTGGGGGACGTGGCCGCGATCGCCGGGGGCCAGTCGCCCGCCCGCGCCACGGGCTACTACGTGGTGCTGGGACTCGGGCTCGCGGCCACCGCGGCCGTGACGGCGATCGTCACCCGCCTGGCCCGCCGCGCGCTCGCCGAATCTACCCGGGAGACCGAGGCATGAGCGAGGCGGTGCCGCCGGTCAGCCCGATGGACGAGCACAACCTGCGTCTGCTGGCCAACGTCCACCCGCCCGACTGGCGCAATCCGGTGCCGCGGGAGCGCTATCACCTGGTGGTGATCGGCGCGGGCACGGCGGGGCTGGTGACGGCCGCGGGGGCCGCCGCGCTCGGGGCCCGGGTGGCGCTGGTCGAGCGCCACCTCATGGGGGGCGACTGTCTCAACACCGGCTGCGTGCCGTCGAAGGCGATGATCTCGAGCGCCCGGGCGTGGCACCTTGCCCCGGCCGGCGCGGGCGACTTCGGCGCCGTGATGGCGCGGATGCGCCGCATCCGGGCAGACCTGAGCGCGGGGGACAGCGCCGGGCGGTTCGCCGGGCTCGGCGTGGACGTCTTCTTCGGCCACGCCCGATTCACTGGGCCGGATCGGGTCGGCGTCGGCGACGCCGTGCTGCGATTTCGCCGAGCGGTCATCGCCACCGGCGCCCGGGCCGCGGTGCCGCCGATCCCGGGGCTGTCCGAGGCGGGCTACTATACCAACGAGACCATCTTCTCCCTGACCGAGCTCCCGGACCGGCTGGTGGTGCTCGGAGCCGGCCCGATCGGCTGTGAGCTGGCCCAGGCGTTCGCCCGGCTCGGGAGCCGGGTCACCGTGATCGGTCGGGCGGAGCGGGTGCTGCCGCGGGACGATCCGGACGCCGCCCGTCTGGTCGAGGGGGCGCTCCGCGCCGACGGCGTGGCGCTCGAGCTCGGCGCCGAGGTCCGGCGGGTCGAGCGCGGGGCGGACGGCATCCGGGTCGAGTGGGAGCGGGCGGGCCAGACGGCCGGGGCGACGGGAGACGTCCTCCTGCTGGCGACGGGACGGGCCCCCAACGTCGAGGATCTCGGGCTGGAGCGGGCCGGCGTGGCGGCCGATGCGCGGGGCGTGGCCGTGGACGATCGCCTCCGCACCGCCAATCCGCGGGTGTTCGCCATCGGCGATGTCGCCTCGCGATACCAGTTCACCCACGTCGCGGATGCCCAGGCCCGGCTGGTCATCGCCAACGCCCTGTTCTTCGGCCGGGCACGCGCCAGCCGCCTGGTCATCCCCTGGAGCACCTACACCAGTCCGGAGGTCGCGCAGGTCGGACTGACGGCGGCGGAGGCCGGCCGCGCCGGCGTGGCCATCGACACGATCACGGTCCCGCTGGCGCAGGTGGACCGGGCGGTCCTCGCCGGCCACCCCGACGGGTTCCTGCGGGTGCACCTGCGGCGCGGGAGCGACCGGATCGCCGGGGTCACCATCGTCGCCCCGGACGCGGGCGAGCTGATTGCGACGGCCGCGCTCGCGATGACCAGCCGGCTCGGCCTGGCGGCGCTGGGCCGCACGATCCAGCCCTACCCCACCATCGCCGAGGCTTACCGCAAGGCGGCGGACCAGTGGCGGCGAACGAAGTTGACGCCGTTGGTCAGGCGCGTCCTCGGCCTCTGGTTCCGGCTGATCGGGTAGGCTCCGTCCGCACCCTGTGCCGCACCCTGTGCGGCGGCTGATCCCCGGCACCACCCGCGGCGCGGAGGCTCGATGTTCGACGAATGGCTTCGGGCCTGGAAGGACCGGATGCTCGGCGGGCTGGCCCGACGGCTGACGGCCGTGTCGCCCACCGCGGTCACCCTGCTCGCCTTCGCCGTCGGCCTGGCGGCCGCCGGCGCCATCGTGGCTGGCCGGCGCCGGCTGGCGCTCGCCCTCTGGCTGCTGAACCGGGTGCTGGACGGCCTCGACGGGGCGATGGCCCGGGTCCAGGGGCGAGGCAGCGACCTGGGCGCCTACCTCGACATCCTGCTCGACTTCGTGGTCTACGCCGCGATCCCGGTGGCCCTGGCGGTGGCCACGGCCGAGCCTGGCGCGGGCTTCGCCGTCCTGGTGCTGCTGGCGACCTTCTATGTGAACGCCGCCTCGTGGATGTACCTGGCGGCGCTGCTCGAGCGGCGGGGACAGCACCGCGGGGCCACCCGCGTGGTGATGCCGGCGGGCCTGGTGGCCGGCGCCGAGACCATCCTGTTCTATGGGGCGGCGATCCTGCTGCCGCGGTACCTGGCCGCCATCGCCTGGACGATGGCGGCGCTGGTGGTGGCCGGCGTGCTCCAGCGGGTGGTCTGGGCGGTCCGGCGGCTATAGCGGGCCATGGTGGCATGGCGGTCGTCTATGCGCCCACGATCTGCAGCACGATCGGCCGGTCGCGATCAAGGTCCTGCGCGGCGAGCTTGCCGCCAGCCTGGGCGCCGAAGGCTTCCTCCGCGAGACCGCCTGGCCCCCCGGCTCCAGCATCCCAGCATCCTCCCGCTCTTCGACTCCGGCGAGCTCCCCGGAGAGGCCGGCGTCGCCGCGCCGCACCGCTCAGGCCAGGTTCATCTTTCCCAGCAACGCCTTGAACCGGGGGTGCGAGCGCAGCGTCGCGAACAGGAAGGAGCCTCTGACACCGAACACCCCACCGGCTCGCTCCTCGTACGCGCGCTCCAGCCAATCCATCGCTCGATCGTGCTCTCCGAGGCCGGTGTAGACGTACGCCAGGTGATAGGGGGAGACGTATCGCTGACTCGAGAGTTCCTCGAGCTGCTGCAGCACCTCTCGGGCCTGCCCGGTCCGGCCCGCCAGGGCGAAGGCCTGCCCGAGCTGTGCCAGGTACAGCGTGCTCTCCGGCGACAGTGACACCGCCGTTTGCAGCGCGGTGATCCCCTGGTCCGGCATCCCCTTCAGCATGTAGGCCCATCCGAGGGTCGCATGCGCCAGGGCGAAGTGGGGGTCGATCGCGAGCACCGGCATCACCGCGCGCAGGGCCTCATCATACCGGCCGGCCCGCAAGAGCGTGGTCACGGCATCCCCCCGATGCGCCAGCGGGTCGAGCTCGTGGGCGCGCCGCTGCATCGCGAGGGCCTCGTCGTAACGCTCGAGGGAGGACAACATCAGCCCGTAGCTGTCGTACGTGTCTCCACTGTTCGGGTTCAGCTCGAGGGCCAGCTTGAACTCCTCCTCCGCTCCGGTCCAGTCGTAATCGCAGACGAACTTGAGGAACGCCAGCATGGCATGCCCCTCGGCAAGGCCGCCGTCGATCTCGAGCGCCCGCGTGACGGCGGCCTTGGCCCGCCGAAACGCCTCCTCCGGTGAGAGCGCACCGAAGCCGAGCCCGACCTCGGTGTAGACGCGGGCGATGGTGGCGTACGCCAGCGCATAGTTCGGGTCGCGTGCGACCGCCTGCTCGAAGTACGTATACCCTGGTCGATCCCTTCCTGCGTCCACCGGCTCAGACAATGTCTCCCCATGAGGTACAGCTGGTAGGCCTGGACATCGTCCGTGGGCGCTGGCGGATCCGGCGTGTCTCCTCGGAGGAGAGCTCGGCCTCGAGTGCGCCCGCGATCTGCAACGCGACATCGCTCTGGATGGCGATGATGTCGGTCAGGTCGCGGTCATACGTCTCCGCCCAGAGGTGCTGGTCGGTGCCGGCATCGATGAGCTGTGCCACGATCCGCACCCGGCTCCCGGCGCGGCGGACGCTTCCCTCGAGCAGGTTCGCCACCTCGAGCGCCGCCCCGATCTCACGCAGGCTCTGCTCCCGCTTCCGGAACGGCATCACCGACGTACGCGAAATCACCTTGAGGGCCCGGATCTTCGACAGCTGGGCGATGACGTCCTCGGTGATCCCGTCGGCGAAGAATTCGTTCTCCGGGTCCGTGCTCAGGTTCAGGAACGGGAAGACCGCGATGGAGGGGGCCCTGCTGCGGTCGGCGGGAGGTGTGGTGAGCGCGGCCGCGAAGGCGCCCGCCGAGACGAACCGGTCGGCCGGCACCCGGGCGAGCGCTGTCATGAGTGCGTGCTCCACCGAGGGGGGCACCGTCTCCCTGAGTCGGCGCACCCGTGGGACCGGTTCGGTGAACCGCTTGGCGATCACCGCCTGCGCCGTGGCGCCCATGTAGGGCGGCTCGCCCGCGAGCATCTCGTAGAGCACGCAGGCGAGGCTGTATTCATCGCTCCGGGCATCCAGCGTCCGCTCGCCGGCGGCCTGCTCGGGGCTCATGTACACGGGGGTCCCGACCATGAGGCCGGTCGCGGTGAGCCGCTCGTCGGCCGCGGTGCCGGGCGCCACCGCGATGCCGAAGTCGGTGACCATCGCCTCGCCCTCGTGGAGCAGGATGTTCTCCGGCTTGATGTCGCGGTGGATCAGGCCGCCGGCGTGCGCGTGGTCCAGGGCCGAGGCGATCTGACGCCCGATGGCGAGCGCCTGGTCGATGGGGAGCTGCGGCTCGCGTTCGAGCCTCTGGCGGAGGGATTCGCCCCTGACGTAGGGCATGACGTAGAACAGGAGCCCGTCCACCTCGCCCGAGTCGTAGAGCGGCAGGATGTGCGGGTGATTGAGCGCCGCGGCCGTCCGGATCTCGCGGGCGAACCGCTCGGGGCCGAGGAGGGATCCGAGCTCCGGGCGGAGCACCTTGATCGCCACCTTGCGATGATGCTTCAAGTCGTCCGCCAGGTAGACGGCATGAGCGACCCTCGTCCTTCCCTGGCCTGCTAGACTGGTGTCCTCGGCCGCCGACCGCCGCCGCGCTCGGTATCGGATAAATGGCCGACCACTTGCTTGACGCTCCACTTCTCCGGTGCGTAGCGGTACTCACCGCGGGCCTCGGAAACGCGGGCGAGGCGGGCGAGGACCTGGTCGAGCTGACTGGCCAGGACGGCCACGATGTCATCGTCCTCGGCAATGCGGGCTACGTCCCCGGCGAACGGCGCGGCGTACTCGTCGATCCCGAGGCGCGATGTCGTGATCATGGCTCTGCCTCACTCCGGCTGGTCCCGCGTCAACCTACGGCGTTCCTCGGCCTCCGCAACCAGCAGGGGCGTGCGGAACTGGCGAAAGCGCCACATCGGATGGTCTGATGTGGCGCTTGAGATTGCGGTTGCAAGGAGTCCGGCGGACGGCCCCGCGCCGCGCCGGAGCATAATCCGAGCGGAGGAAGCGCCTTCGGAATCTCGAAGGCGCCCCGCCCGGTCACGCAGGATTCTGATAGAACCGCACCTGCAGCAGCTTGAGCCCGTTGTTGTCGTACTGCCAGAAGTACCCCTCCAGACACGGATCGAACAGGCTCACGGTCGTGCCGCCGCAAGCGGTGACGGCAGCGGCGTCGCTGACGGCGTCCAGCGTGAGCGTCGTCAGCGAGGTGGTCACGTTCCGGAAGCTGCTCTTGCCCGTGCCGCGGACGAACACCTCGTTCTGGGTGGAGCAGATGTCGCCGTCGGCCACGGTGCCGGTCACGTCGGTCGCACAGGTGGTGATCTTGGCGTGCCCGCCGGGGGTGCCGAGCGACCGCGCCCATATGGTGTAGGTGCCCGGCGCGGGAAGCGAGAACGACGCCTGGCCATCGGTCCCGTTCTTGTCGAGCACCGCGAACAGGCCCGCGGCCGCGCTCTGGTCGAGCAGGATCCTGGTGGTCACCGCCGTGCCGTCCTTCGTGCCGAGCGCGACGAAGATCACGTTGCCTCCGGCACCGCCCATGTCCGCGTTCTTGGTCTTGGACACGCCGATGATGTTGAGGCTGTAGTGGGCCCCGCTCGGTGCGCCGTTGCCGGTGGCGGCGGCGGCGAGAGATGCGCTCGGTGTTGCGCTCGGGTCGAGGCTCGAGGAGTCGCTGTTGCAGCCGGCGACCGCGCCGAGCGCGAGCATCATGATGAACGCGGTGGGAATCCGGGGCAGGGTGGGCATGAAGCCTCCAGTGGATACAGCACGCCGGTGAGAGCCCAACCCTCGCTGTCTACCCCGCCACCCTTAGGCCTCCGCACTATGGCTTCCCCGGAGTCGCACGCGCAATTCTCAAATTGTTGCCGTGTCCAGGAGGGTGACAGCGGCGCGCCGCTTCGCTGCAATCACTTACACCCAAGGACCGGCGGGGAAGGGTGGCGTCGAGGGCGCCCGCGGCGCTGGATCCACTCACCGGCTCGCGGGGAGCCCCATGGGCCCCGCCTCACCCCTTCGTGATCCGGATCCGGTCGATTTCCCGGCCCCGCTCGTCGATCTGCCGCAGGGTCAGCTCCGTCCGCTGGACATCGACGACCGTGAGGGAATGCCGGTCGGCCACGAGCCGGTCCACATACGCCACGTTGCCATCCTCCGGATGCACCCAGCGCGACGGTTGGCCAGTGAAATCGGCATCGTACAGGTGCTTGCCGCCGGCGCCGGTCGTCAGATAGATGACGCCGCCTGGCCTGGTGACGCGGTGGCCGTCGAACGCGGTGTCCACCGTGAAGGTGCCGGGCACCAGCCGGTCCTCCGCGTTGACCCGCCCGGCCGCTCCCGGCCCGGAGGGCGCGAAGCGGATCGGCCGGGTTCGCTGGTAGTTGTGCTCGTGACCGTGAAAGACGATCGTGACCCCGCACCGCTCGAACAGCGGCGCGAGCACCCGCATGTGCTGCTCCTCGTAGTGCTCGACCCCGACGTTGAACGCAGGATGGTGGTAGACCACGAACTTCCAGGCAGCGTCGGTGGCCGAGAGGTCGTCGGTCATCCACGCCTGCCACTCGGCGCCGGTCGGGTCGACGTAGAGGTTGGAGTCGAGGCAAAGGAAGTGGGCGTCGCCGTAGTCGAACGAGTAGTTGGCCATGCGGGGAAACCGGGCGCCGGCGCAGGCCCGGAACGCGTCGAGACTGGCCGCGGCACCGACCACGGGGGTGGGCTGACGGTGCCGCGGCCCGTTCAGAGGCAAGTGCATGTTGGTGAAGTAGGCCAGCGAGTCCGCGTCGGCATCGAAGTCGGCCACCGGGTGCTTCTCCGCGGTCTTCCCGTGCACATCGTGGTTTGCAATCACGGTGTAAAACGGGATCGAGCGAAGGAGTGGCGCCCCGATGCCCGGGGCGGCCAGGTCCGCGTTGTAGACCGGGAAGAAGTACCGGGCATACTCGTGGTCGAGCCCGCCCTCATACACGTTGTCCCCCGTGTTCATCACGAAGTCGGGGCGCGCCTGGTAGGCATGATACGCGATGGCGCGATCGCTGATGCCCCCGTAGGAGTTGTCGCCGAAGGCGACGAACCGGGTCGGGGTACCTCGCGGCTTCCGGGTGGTGAAGTACCCTTCGGCGATGCGCTCCGTCCCCAGGTTCACGCGGTAGTGATACGTAGCGCCCAATCGGAGGCCGGAACAGGCCGCCGTGTAGTTGAGCGGCGCCTCCCCATCTTCCGCGTCCCCGGACGAGCGGCGGCTGACCGTGACCTCCGCCGTGCTCCCATACCGGGCCGTGGGCCCGAAGGCGACGCGGAAGTCGGCCGGGGTGGCGTCGGTCTGCCAGGTGAGGATCACCCGCTCCTGGTCGGCCACCAGCCGGCTGTTGTCTCCCGGCTGAACATAGGGCAGTGCCGTGAACAGCGGCGGCTCGGTATCGAGCGCCGGCAGGAAGTCGAGCGCGAACCGGCCCCGCGCCACCGGTACCAGCGCGAGAAACGTGAGCCCACCCGCGGCCTTGAGCAGGTTGCGCCGACCGATGTCACCCGACACGATCGTCTCTCCTTTGTCGGCACGCTCCGTGATTCAGGCGGACGCCCACCGACGTGGTGGACCAGTAGAATTCGTGATGAATGGTATTCGCTGGACTGCCGAGAAGACGTCCGTCCAGTCCTCGGTCACGCGCCCCGCAGCACGCGGACGGGCATGGCCGCGCGTGGGTACACAGGCACCGGCTGGCCGGTCAGTTCCCACAGCCGGCGGCTGACCACCGCGACCATCTCCAGCCGCTGCTCGGGCGTGGACTCGGCCGAGAGGTCGTCACCGGGCTCCTCGCTCAGGCGACAGACCCGAACGGGCCAGAGCCGGCGCGGAGCGCCGGAGGTCGATTCGGACTGAGACATGGTATCATGAACTATAGACTTGCTCGATCCGCGCCGCCGCGCCTCGCCGGCATTGGGGCGGCGGGTGCCCGCCGGCACCGGCGCACGAAGCGACGACCCCGTGCTTGGCCATCGAACGCGCCGCTGAAGGTTTGCTCCTGCGATCCATTATCGGATGAGACCTGGGGGGGCATGTGAGCGATTCCGATCCGGACCTGACGGCGAAGCAGTCAGCCGTCCCCACCACTCCGAGTCACGGCGACCTGGCGGAAGGACAGGCGCTGGGGCCCTAATCGCGTGCTGCGCGCCATCATCGGGGCGGCAGGCGACGCTGTACCTCGCGCGCGATGAGCGCTACCATCGCTCCGTGGCGCTCAAGGTCCTGCATCATGAGCTGTCCCGTGCGCTCGGACCCGAGCGCTTCCTGCGCGAGCTCGAGGTGGCCGCCAACCTGAGTCATCCCCACATCCTGCCCCTGCACGACTCGGGGCAGGGCTGTCCATGTGGCCATGGCGCATCCGGGGCACCCAGGGCCATGGAATCCGTCGCGGCCGTAGAATCGCTCATCCCGCGCTTCCGTCCGCGGGCCATCCCGGGCGAGCGCGGTCGCCGTGAGTAGCGTAGCGGGGAGAGTGAAGCGCGGAGCGCCGGAGAGGCGTTCCGGACCTCCATCGACGCAGGGTGCTCCGCCGCGAAATGCATGGTGTCTTTCGTAAGACCACTCCTTCAAGCTGGTCGCCCGCCACGCTGCTCCCGCGCTATCCGCTCGACTCGATCCCACCGCGGGATCGGCCGTACGCGCCCGAGGTGGCGAGCAGCGTGGCGCGCTCGGGCAGCGCGAACGAGTCGCTGTGCCACTGCACCACGGCCGCGCGGCGGGGCCAGCCGGCGAACAGCGGATCCGCGGCGCCGGCCTCCGAGAGGTCCACGTCCAGCAGCCCGACCTCGGGCAGCGGGTTCCGGGTCACCGGGGCGCCGAGCGCCCGGGCCAGGAGCTGGGCGCCCAGACAGACGCCGAGAATCGGCACTCCGCCGAGCGCGGCGTCCCGGATCGCGGCGGTCTCGGGCGCGAGCCACGGAAACCGGTCGTGCTCGTCCACGTTCATGGGGCCGCCGAAGACGAGCAGTGCGTCGGCGCCGTCGAGTGACGGGATCGCGTCCCCCGCGTCCAGCTCGACCGTGGTGACGTCGGCGCCGTCCTCGCGGAGAAAGTCCCGCCAGATCCCCGGATGCTCGCAGGCCAGATGCTGGAAGACCACTACGCGCACGGTGCCACCCCCGGTCAGGCGTACGGTGAATCTACAGTGGGAACCTGGACCCAACCATAGACCTGGGCCCGCTGGAGGGCCGGAGCTCGACCATCCCTTGACTTCCCCGTACGGTCCGCGATCCTGCCTGTAGCCTGCGCCGGGTCCCCGCCCGACGAGAGCGCTCGCGTCCCGTTCCCGGAACCTCCTGTGCACCGGTCCCTGAAGCCCGCCGCCCCCCGCCGCCGCATGACCCCGCTCCTGCTCCTCGCGGGCTTCGTCGTGTTCTTCGTCCTGCCGTCCTCCTACGGCCTGATCACCGACTGGTGGTGGTTCCGGGAGATCGGCTACCAGATCGTCTTCACCCGCGAGCTCATCACCCGGACGCTGCTCTTCCTCGTTGTCGGCGGCCTGACCGGCGGCATGCTCTTCTTCAACCTACGGATCGCGCAGCGGGGCCTCGTCCCCGACCCGGTCGTGCTCCACATCGGGCCCGCCGCTCCCCACCTGGACGTGACCGCCGCCTTGCGCCGCCTGAGCCTGCCCGTGTCGCTGGTCGCCGGCTTTCTCGCGGGTGTGACCGCCACCTCGGCCTGGCAACTCGTGCTGCGGGTGATCTACCGGACCCCGTTCGGGATCGTGGACCCGGTCTTCTCGCGCGACATCGGCTTCTACGTCTTCACCCTGCCCGGCCTCTCGGCCGGGATCGGGATCCTGACCACGCTCACGACTCTCTCCCTGCTCCTGCTGGTCCCGCTGTACTGGCTGCGCGGCGACGTCACGCTGGCGCCGCGCGGGCTCCGGATCGAGCCCTCCGCGGGACTGCATCTGGCCATTCTGCTGGCGGCGCTCTTCCTGCTCACCGCGCTCCGGCTCTGGCTGGTGGAGATCCCCAGCCTCCTCTATTCGACGACAGGCCCCTTAGTCGGCGCCAGTTACACCGACATCCACGTCCGGCTGCCGGCGCTGCGGGTCTCGGCGGTGCTCGCGATCCTGGTCGCGGTGGCGATGCTGGTCGGCGGCCTGCGACAGCGGCTGGCCTTTTACGGACTACTGGCGATGGCGGTCTACGTCGTCGTTGTCTTCGTCGGTCGCGGCCTGCTGCCGTCGGCCGTGCAGAACTTCGTCGTGGCGCCGACCGAGCTGAACCGCGAGACGCCGTATCTCCGGAATCACATCGTCGCCACCCGGCAGGCCTGGGGGATCGACAGCGTGGAGACCCGCGAGCTGGCGGCCAAGGCCGACCTCACGCTGGCCGACATCCGGGCCAACGCGCCGACCATCGAGAATGTCCGGCTCTGGGACAGAGACCCGCTGCTGCTGACCTTCGGGCAGCTCCAGGAGATCCGCACCTACTACGACTTCGTCTCGGTCGACGACGACCGCTACTGGATCGACGGGAAGTACCGGCAGGTCCTGCTCTCGCCGCGGGAGATGAACGCCGCGTCGCTCCCCACCCACACGTTCATCAACGAGCACCTTACGTTTACCCATGGGATGGGGCTCACGCTCGGCCCGGTCAACCAAGTCACCAGTGAAGGCCTGCCCGTGCTGTTCGTCAAGGACCTGCCGCCGGTGTCGACCGTGTCCCTCAAGGTCACCCGACCGCAGATCTACTACGGCGAGCTGGCCAACGACTTCGTCGTCGTGAACACCCGCCAGCGCGAGTTCGACCATCCCGAAGGCGAGCGGAACGTCTACGCCGCGTATGCCGGCACCGGCGGCGTCCGGGTCGGCAACATGCTCCGCCGGGCGTTGCTCGCAGCCCGGTTCTCCTCGTCCAAGATCCTGCTCTCGCAAGACATCACCAACGACAGCCGGGTGCTCTATTACCGCGACATCATGGACCGGGCCCGGCGGGCGCTGCCGTTCCTCGACTTCGACCGCGATCCCTATCTGGTGAGCGCGGCTGACGGCAGGCTCGAGTGGATCCTCGATGCCTATACCACCTCCGACGGCTATCCGTACGCCGAGCCGCTCCGCGACGGCACCAACTACATGCGGAACAGCGTCAAGCTGGTGATCGACGCCTACGACGGCTCGCTCAAGGCTTACGTCAGCGCCCCGGCCGATCCGCTGATCCGCACCTGGGCCCGGATCTTCCCGGGGATCTTCGAGCCGCTCGACCGCATGCCGGCCGACCTGCGCGCGCACATCCGCTACCCGGACGAGATCTACCGGATCCAGACCGGTCTCTACACCACCTATCACATGGACGCGCCGGAAGACTTCTACCACCGGGAGGACCAGTGGCAGATCCCCACGGTCGCCGAGTCGACGGGCGCGGTGCCGTTCATGAGGCACATCGTCATGCGGCTGCCCGAGGAGAAGCAGGCGGAGTTCATCTACATGGTGCCGTTCACGCCGCGTGGCAAGGACAACCTGGCGGCCTGGATGGTGGCGCGGAACGACGGCGCTGAGTACGGCAAGTTGCGCGTCTACCGGCTCTCCCGGCAGAGCCTGGTGTACGGGCCGCAGCAGATCGAGAACCGGATCAACCAGGACACCGAGATCTCGCGCCAGATCTCGCTCTGGGACCAGCGCGGCTCCAAGGTCATCCGGGGCGACCTGCTGGTGATCCCGATCGAGGAGTCGCTGCTCTACGTGCAGCCGCTCTACCTGCAGGCCGAAGGAGGACGCATCCCGGAGCTCAAGCGCGTGCTCGTGGCGTACGGCGACCAGGTGGCGATGCGCGAGACGCTCGACCTCGCGCTTCAGGCGCTCTTTGCCGACGGAAGCGATACTCCCATCACCCGCAGCGTCAACGCGATCGCGCAGTCCGACACATCGGCGTCAGCCGCTGC
>JBBRGH010000047.1:0-12841 GCA_038240915.1 Gemmatimonadales bacterium
CTCGGGCGATACCGGGGTCATGCACATGGCGACGGGCGTCGGGACGCCGGTAGTCGCGCTCTTCGGGCCGACCGTGCGCCAGTTCGGGTTCTTTCCCTACAACGCGCACGCCAGCGTGGTCGAGCGCAACCTCGGTTGCCGTCCCTGCAGCAGCCACGGCGGCCCGGAATGCCCCCTCGAGCACCATCTCTGCATGCGCGAGATCCTGCCGGACATGGTGTTCACGACGCTGACGCGCACGCTGGCGTGAGCCACCTGCCCCACCCCGCGCGCCCGTGAGCGGATGGGACCCGGCCGCCACGGCCCTGCTGCATGCCCTGCCCCAGGCCGCCCGCGGCCCCCGGCGCGAGGGCATTTTCGCGCTGTGGCTCACCGTCCGGGTCGCCCAGGACCTGCTGCAGGACCCGCCCCCCGCGGAGCGGGCCCACCGCCGCCGGCTGCAGGCGCTGGAGCAGCGCCTCTCCAGTCTGACCGTCCCTCCCCCCCTCCGCCGGGCCCTGGTCGCCGCGATCCACCAGCTGCACGAAGGTCGGCCCGAATCGGCGGCGCAGGTGCTGAGCCAGCTGGTGGCGCCGGCCCGCGAAGCCGGCGGGGCGGAGGCCGGCGAGGCACTGGCCCAGGCGGCGCGGGCGGCCCGAGCCGCGGTGCGGGCGGAGCGGCCGTGATCGCCACCCGTCTGGTGGCTCGGATGGACGCGATCGCGCCGGGCGGACCGGCGGCCGACAGAGTGGTCAGCGGATTCCCTTCGCTGAACCGGATCCTCGGCGGCGGCTCGCGGTGGAGCGCAACCTGGCGCTGCTGGCGGCGCTGGCGGCGCTGCCACGCCACGAGGCGGAGCGGGCCGATCCACGGCCGGCCCTGGACGATTTCGGGGCGCTCGGCCGCGTGAAGCAGACAGCGGATGTGGTGCTGGGGATCAACCGAACTGATCGTGGCCGAGAACCGGAACGGAGCGACCGGCTTCGGGGACCTCTTCTTTTACCCGCGCTGGCTCCGGTTCGAGGACCTGCTGGCTCCGGAGCCCTGAGCGATCAGGATGCGGGCTTGGCCGCCGAGCTGTCGACCCGGTGCAGCACCGCGCCGGAGAGTTGGATCAGGGTGCCGCCGTCGCCGCCGGCGGACACGATCCGGACCCAGAGCGGGGGCCCTTTCTGTTGGGCGAACAACACCGTGGCGCCCTCGGCGTCCTTGGCGTCGTTCACCAGCTTCCAGTTTCCGGTCTTGAACACCCCGCGATAGTAGTTGGCCACCACGTCCGGTGCCGCGGGCGAGCGCGCCGTCACCTGGAGCGCGTCCGGGCCGCCGGTGCGATCCACGAACTGGGCCGCGGGCGGCAGCGGAATGTTGGGCAGGGCGTCGCTCAGCTTGGCGACCGTGGGCGCCTTGTCGGCGCAGCCGGCGAGCAGGACAGCGAGCGCGAGCCAGCGAATTCCGGAGGGGGTCATAGGGGTGGGAGACTAGCGGACGGAGGGCCGAGCGTCAAGCCCGTCGGTTTGCCGCAAACGGCTGTCAGGCTTATGTTTCCGCGTACCAAACCTCGCCCGCATCAAGGAGTTCGGCCATGGCCGGCCACAGCAAGTGGAAGCAGATCAAGCGCAAGAAGGCCGTCACCGACGCCCGCCGCGCCTCGTCCTGGACCAAGGTCATCCGTGAGATCACCGTCGCCGCCAAGAGTGGGGGCGGCGACCCCGGCGGCAACCCGCGCCTGCGCACGGCCATCGACGCGGCCAAGGCGGTCAACATGCCCTGGGACAACATCGACCGGGCCATCAAGAAGGGCACCGGCGAGCTCGAGGGCAGCATCTACGAAGAGCTGACCTACGAGGGCTACGGACCGGGCGGGGCGGCGATTTTCATCGAGGCCACCACCGACAACCCCAACCGGACAGTGGCCGAGATCCGGCACGCCTTCAGCCGGAACGGCGGCAACCTCGGCGCCACCAACTCGGTGGCCTGGATGTTCGACCGAAAGGGACAGATCTACCTCGATGCGGCCCGGTCGGACGAGGACTCGACGCTGGAAGCGGCCCTCGACGCCGGCGCCGAGGACTTCGCCCGCGAGGGCGACCAGTACATCGTCACCACCGCGCCGGCCGCCTTCCACGCGCTGCAGGACGCGCTGCTGGCGCGAAAGCTGGCCATCGACTCGGCCGAGCTCACCATGGTCCCCAGGAACACGGTCAAGGTGGAAGGCGCCGACGCCGAGCGGATCCTCAAGCTCATGGAAGTGCTGGAGGAGCTCGACGACGTCTCCCGGGTCTCGTCCAACTTCGATATCGACGCCGCCCAGCTGGCGGAGGCCTAGACCTGGACGCGCTGCCGTGAGGGTGCTGGGCATCGACCCCGGGACGGCCGTGCTCGGCTACGGCGTCGTGGAGAGCGGGCCCGGGCTGCATCCGCGGCTGCTCGAGTGCGGCACGCTCACCACCACGGCTCGCGACCCCCTGCCGGCCCGCCTCCGCGTGATCCACGACGGCGTGACCGCCCTGATCTCGCGCCACGCCCCCGACGCGGTGGCGGTGGAGAGCGCGTTCTACGGCAAGAACGTGCGGACCACGGTGGTGCTGAGCCACGCCCGGGGTGTCATCCTGCTGGCGGCCGAGCAGGCGCGCGTCGCGATCGCGGAGTACTCGCCGGCACAGGTGAAGAAGACGGTGGTGGGCCGGGGCGCCGCGCTCAAGCCGCAGGTAGCGTACATGGTGGCCCAGCTGCTCCGGCTCCGGACCGCGCCCCAGCCGGCCGACGCGGCCGATGGCGTGGCCGTGGCCCTGGCGCACCTGCTGATCGGGACCCGCCAGGCGGCCTTCTTCCGCTCCGTCAGCGGCGCCCGGTGATCGCCTCGGTGAGCGGTACCCTGACCGACCGCGCCGGCGACACGATCGTGGTCCAGACCGACGGCGGGGTGGGCTACGCCGTGACGGTGCCGGCCGGGGTGGCGGAGCGGCTGCCCGCCACGGGGGCCCGGGTGAGCCTCCACACCGAGCTGGTGGTGAAGGAGGACGGCTGGGCCCTCTACGGCTTCGACCGTCCGCTGGAGCGACTGGTGTTCCAGCGCCTGCTCGGCGCCAGCGGATTCGGGCCCAAGCTGGCCCTGGCGCTGCTGTCGGTGCTGGGGCCGGAGCGGACCGTGCGGAGCGTGCTGGCGCGCGACCTCGCGGCGCTCAGCTCGGTGAGCGGCGTCGGCAAGAAAAAGGCGGAGCGGCTGGTGCTGGAGCTGCAGGACAAGTTCGGGGACGTGTCACTCGAGTCGCAGGCTCCGCGGGCCGCCGGCTCCGACGAGGCCGTCCGCGCGCTGATGGGGCTGGGGTACGGGCCAGGCGCGGCCGACGACGCGGTGCGCGCCGCCCTGGCCGACGGGGCGTCCCTGGAGACCTCGCAACTGATCCGGCGGGCGTTGCAGCAGCTCGCCGCCGCCCGGGGAGGGCGCTGACCGTGATGAGCGTGCCCGCCGTGACCGCCGAATGGAATTGCACCCGCTGCGGCAGCACCAACCGCAAGCTGGTGCCCGCCGATACCACCAGCACACGTGACCGGTGCAATCACTGCCGCGCCTGGCACCTGATCGAGCCTGACGCCCGGCCGGTGCGGTGGAACGCGCGGCCCGAGTAGCGATGCCGGCCTTTGAGCAGGAATGAGCTCCCGATGAACAGGCTGCAGGTCACCACCCCCGAACCGCTCCCCGAGGAGACCGGCGCCGACGCCGCACTCCGGCCGTCTCGGCTGGACGAGTTCGTCGGGCAGGCCCAGGTGAAGACCTCGCTCCAGATCGCGATCGACGCCGCCAAGGGCCGGCGCGAGACGCTCGACCACACCCTGTTCTTCGGGCCGCCCGGCCTCGGCAAGACCACGCTCGCCATGCGGATGGCGCGGGAGATGGGCGTGCAGCTCCGCACCACCTCCGGGCCGGTCCTGGAGAAGCCCGGCGATCTGGTCGGACTGCTCACCTCGCTCGGCCCCGGCGACATGCTCTTCATCGACGAGATCCACCGGATGAAGCCGGCGCTGGTGGAGTTCCTCTATCCGGCGATGGAGGACTACCGGGTGGACGTCCGCATCGCCGACGGGCCAAATGCGCAGACCATCCCGATGGCGATCGAGCGCTTCACCCTGATCGGCGCCACCACCCGCTTCGGCCTGCTCACCCCGCCGATGCGCGCCCGCTTCGGGCTGGTCGAGCGGCTCGGGTTCTATCCCCCCGAAGAGCTGCAGCAGATCCTCGCCCGGAGCGCCGCCATCCTGCAGGTGCCGACCGACGAGGCTGGGGCGGCCGAGATCGCCCGGCGAAGCCGGGGCACGCCGCGGGTGGCCAACCGCCTGCTCCGCCGAGTGCGCGACTACGCCCAGGTCAAGGCCGACGGCCGGATCGATTCGGCCGTCGCCCGGGCGGCGCTCGCGCGGCTCAACGTGGACGAATTCGGGCTCGACGACATGGATGCCCGCATCCTTACCACCATCATCGAGAAGTTCGCCGGCGGCCCGGTGGGACTGAGCACCGTCGCGGTGGCGGTGGGCGAGGACGCCGGGACCCTGGAGGACGTGTACGAGCCCTACCTGATCCAGCAGGGCTTCCTCGAGCGGACGCCGCGCGGCCGCTGCGCCACGGCGCTCGCCTACCGCCGCTTCGGCGTCACCCCGCCCCCGGGACAGGCCTCGATCTTTGACGGCTGAGCCCCTCCTCACCGCCGATTTCGACTACGACCTGCCACCGGAGCTGATCGCCCAGGAGCCGCTGGCGGAGCGGACCGCCAGCCGCCTGCTCATGGTGCTCCGGACGGGCCGCCGACTCGCCGCCGCGCCGGACCGCCGGCTGGCCGAGCGACCCGCCAGGTCGGGCCGTCGCGGTGCCCGGGCCGCGGCGCTCCCGCCCGGCCAGAGCCCGACGGTCGGCGGCGGGGTGCTGGCCGACTCGTCCTTCGCCCAGCTGGCCTCACTGATCCCGGCCGGCGACCTCGTGGTCCTCAACACCACCCGCGTCCGTCACGCCCGGCTGCTCGGCACCCGGCCCTCGGGCGCGCCGGCCGAAGTGCTGCTGATCCATCCGGCGGCGGAGGGCGGCTGGATCGCGCTCGGCAAGCCCGGCAGCGCGCTCCAGCCGGGCAAGCGGGTCGCCCTCGACGCCGAGGTCGCGGTCGAGACCGTGGAGATCCTGGCCGATGGCTACCGCCGGGTCGATTTCGTGGGGGCCACGGCCGACGATGCCATCCGGCGCTTCGGCCGGCTGCCGCTGCCGCCCTACATTACCCGCGACCCCGACGCCGCCGACGAGCAGCGCTATCAGACCGTCTATGCCCTTGTCGAGGGCAGCGTCGCCGCGCCGACCGCGGGGCTCCACTTCACGACCCAACTGCTCGACAGCCTCACGGCCAAGGGAGTGCTGATTTCCGGGCTCGACCTGCAGGTCGGGCCGGGCACGTTCAAGCCGGTGGATGTGGCGGATCCCGCCCGGCACCCGATGCACCCGGAGCGGTACGAGATCTCCACCCGGCTGGCAGGGCTGATCGGGCTGGTCCGCGAGCAGGGCGGCCGGGTCTGGGCGGTGGGCACCACCGTGGTCCGGGCGCTCGAGAGCGCCGCCGGCGCCGAAGGCTCCGTCCGGGCCGGCCCGGGCGAGACCCGCCTGCTGATCACCCCGGGGTACCAGTTCCAGGTGGTGGATCGGCTGCTCACCAATTTTCACCTGCCCCGCTCGACACTCCTCATGCTGGTGAGCGCGTTTGCCGGGCACGAGCTGACGATGGGCGCCTACCGGCACGCGGTGGCGGAGCGCTACCGGTTCTACTCGTACGGTGACGCCATGGTAATCCTCTGACCGGGAGCGCTGGATGACCTTCGCCAACCCCGCCGGCAACGCCGCCGCGGCCGCGCCCGCCTACATCCGGGCGCTGCTGGACGTCCTGGGCGACCGCGACCCGCTCGACGTCGCCGCCCAGCAGCTGCCGTGGCTCGAGCGCCGTACGGCCGGCCTCGACGAGGCCATCATTCGCCGGCCCGAGGCGGCCGGGAAGTGGTCCGTCGTTGCGGTGGTGCAGCACCTGGCCGACACCGAGGTGGTCTACGCTTGGCGCACCCGTCAGATCCTGGCCGAAGACCGGCCCCCGATCCAGGGATTCGACCAGGACGCCTGGGCCCGGACCTTCGACTACGCTGACGCGCCGCTCGACGTGGCGCTCGGCCAGCTCCGCGGTGTCCGGACCGCCAATCTTCGCCTCTGGCGCTCGCTCGGCGCCGCGGAGCGGGCCAGGGTGGGCCTGCACAGTGAGCGGGGGCCGGAGAGCCTCGATCTGCTGCTCCGGCTGATGGGCGCGCACGACCTGGTGCACCGCCGTCAAATCGACCGGGTGCTCGCCGCGGCCGGGGCGTCGTCGCCCGCCTGATGTTCGAGTTCCGGCTCCAGGCCACCCAGGGCGCGGCTCGGGCCGGCACGCTCGACCTGCCGCACGGCCAGGTCGAAACCCCCGCCTTCATGCCGGTCGGGACCCATGGCGTGGTCCGGGGCCTGAGCCCGGGCGACGTGGCCCGCACCGGCGCCCAGATCGTGCTCGGCAACACCTACCATCTGCACCTCCGCCCGGGCGAGGCGATCGTCGAGCGGATGGGCGGGCTGCACCGGTTCACCACCTGGTCCCGGCCGATGCTGACCGATTCGGGCGGATTCCAGGTGTTCTCCCTCGAAGGCCTCCGCCGGATCGGCGAGGACGGCGTCGAGTTTCAGAGCCACATCGACGGCAGCGCCCGCACCCTTACGCCCGAGCGGGCGATGGAGATCCAGATTGCGCTCGGCGCCGACGTGGCCATGGTGTTCGACCACGTGGTGCCGGGTGGAGCGCCACTCGAGCTCGCCTGCGAGGGGATGGAGCGGACCCTCCGCTGGCTGGACCGCTGCAAGCAGCGGCACGGCGAGCTCGCCGGCCCCGGGCAGACGCTCTGGCCCATCGTCCAGGGCGGCACCCACGACGCGCTGCGGCTGCGCTCGCTCGAGGGGACGCTCGAGCGCGGTCCCTGGACCGGCATCGCCATCGGCGGCCTCTCGGTGGGTGAGCCCAAGCCGGTGATGCACCGGATCCTCGAGCTGCTGGAGCCGGCCCTGCCCCGGGAGACGCCCCGTTATCTTATGGGCGTGGGGTTTCCCGCCGATCTGCTGGAGGGGATCGCCCGCGGGGTGGACCTGTTCGACTGCGTGGCCGCCACCCGCAACGGGCGCCACGGCACGGCCTGGCTTCCGGCGGGGCGGATCAATGTGCGGGGTGCCGCGCTCAAGGGCTCGACCGCGCCGCTCGATCCCGAGTGCGACTGCGAGACGTGCACCACCTACCCGCGCGGCTACCTGCGGCACCTCTTCGTGGTCGAGGATATGCTGGGGCTCCGGCTGGTCTCGCTGCACAACATCCGGTTCCTGGTCCGGCTGGGCGAACAGGCGCGCGCCCACATCCTGGCCGGAACGTTCGACGGCTGGAGCCGCGAGTGGCTCCGCCGCCACTATGCCCGAGGGTCGTGAGGAGAGGTCATGTTTCAGATGCCAGGCGGGTCGGGAAGCGGGCTCACGGTGCTGCTGCTGCAGATGGCGGCGATCGGCCTGGTATTCTACTTCCTCATCCTGCGCCCGTCGGGCCAGGCCCGGAAGAAGCACGCCGACCTGCTCACCAACCTCAAGAAGGGCGATGAGGTGATGACCAGCGGAGGCCTGATCGGCAAGGTGCGCGACATCAAGGAGGTCGAGACCGGCGGGGTCAAGGAGATCCGCGTCACCCTCGAGACCGGCACCGCCAGCGTGGTGGTGGAGCGCTCTCGGATCGTCCGGATCGGCGCCACCTCGGCCCCGGGGGTGCCCGCGGCATGAGCCTGCTGGCCCTGCACCTGCTCGGCTCGCCGGTCCTCCGGCAGCGGAGCCGGGAGGTCGGCGCGGTGGACGAAGAGGTGCGCCGCCTGGTGGACGACATGTTCGAGACCATGGACGCCGCCCGCGGGGTCGGGCTGGCGGCCAACCAGATCGGCGTGGCGCGGCGGGTCGCGGTGGTGGACGCCGACGAGGACCGCTTCGAGATGATCGACCCGGTCATCCTCGAGAGCGAGGGCCGCGCCACCGCCGAGGAGGGCTGCCTCTCGATTCCCGAGATCTACGGCGACGTGAGCCGGCCCGAGCGGGTGGTCCTGGAGGCCACCGACCGCCACGGCACCCGCTACCGCAGGGAAGCCACCGGGCTCAAGGCCCGAGCCATCCAGCACGAGATCGACCATCTCGACGGCATCCTCTTCCTCGATCACCTCAGCCTGATCAAGCGCCAGATGCTGCTCGCCCGCTACCGGCGCGAGCACAAGGACGACACGGGATACACCAAAGAGGTGCAGCCCGAATCGGCCAGCTCGGAGTGATGCGGATCGTCTTTTTCGGGACCCCGGCGTTCGCGGTGCCGTCGCTGCGGGCCCTGCTGCGGGAGCGGTACCAGGTGGTCGGCGTGGTGACCCAGCCCGACAGGCCGCAGGGCCGCTCCCGCTCCACCTTGGTGCCGCCGCCCGTCAAGCAGGAGGCCGAGCGTTCGGGCATCCCCGTGCTCCAGCCCGACCGGCCCCTGGGCGATGTCTTCCTCGCCGGACTGCGGCACCTCGAGCCCGGCCTCGGCGTCGTCGTCGCCTACGGCCACCTGCTCCGCCCCGCCGTGCTCTCGCTCCCCGCCATGGGGATGATCAACGTCCACGCCTCGCTGCTGCCACGCTGGCGCGGGGCGGCGCCGATCCAGCACGCCATCCTGGCCGGCGACCGGGAGACCGGCGTCAGCATCATGCAGATGGAGGCCGGGCTGGACAGCGGCCCGGTGCTGCATCGGATCGCCACCCCGCTCGATCCCCGGGAGACCGCGGGCTCGCTCGCCGCCCGCCTTGCCGAGCTCGGCGCCACCGCCCTGGTGGACGCGCTCTCGCTCCTCGCCGCCGGTTTCGCTACGCCCGAGCCGCAGGAGTCGGCCGGCATGACCCTCGCCCCCAAGATCGTCCGCGAGCAGGCTCGCCTCGACTGGCGGCGGGACGCGCCCGCGCTGGCGCGGCAGGTGCACGCCTTCGATCCCGCGCCGGGTGCCTGGGCCACCATGGCCGACCTGCCGGTCAAGCTCTTCGGCGCCCAGGCCACCGAACAGTCCGGTGAGCCCGGCCGCGTGCTCGCGGCCGGCGACCAGCTCGTGGTGGGCACCGGCCGCGGTGCCCTGGCGGTGCGGGAAGTCCAGCCGGCGGGCAAGAGCCGGCTCCCGGTCACCGACTGGGTCCGCGGCCGCGGCGTGACCCTCGGCGACCTGCTCGCCTGAGCCATCGGTTCGGTCCGCATGCGCCCCCTGCCCCGATTGCACGCCGTCACCGATGCCCAGGTCCTGGCCGCTCCGGACTTGGGTGTGCGGGCCGCCGCCATTGCCGCCGCCGGCCCGGCCGTCGCCCTCCACGCCCGCGACCGCTCTGCCGGGGGCGCCCCATTGGCACGGGTCGCCGCCCGCCTCATGGCGCTCGCCCGGCCGGCGGAGGCGGCCGTGTTCGTGAGCGGCCGGCCCGACATCGCGGCCGCCCTCGGTGCGCAGGGGGTGCAACTCGCGGGGGACGATCTCGCCCCGGCCGATGCGCGCACCGTGTTGCCGGGCGGCTGGATCGGCCGCTCGGTGCACAGCGAGGCCGAGGCCGAGGCGGCCGTGGCCGAGGGGGCGGACTTCCTCCTCGTCGGCAACGTCTACCACACCGCCAGCCATCCCGGCCGCCCGGCCGTGGGTCTCGGCCTCATTCGGGCCGCGGCCGCGCTGGGCCGGCCGGTGATCGCCATCGGCGGGATCGACGCCGAGCGGGCGGCCGCCGCGCGGGACGCCGGCGCGTGGGGCGTGGCGGCGATCGCCGCGCTCTGGCACGCACCCGATCCGGCCAGGGCCGCCCTGGCGCTGCTGGCGCCCTGGACCGACGTCGCATGAAGGAGCTGGCGGTCACCATCAACGGGGAGCCCCGGCAGGTGCCCGGGCCGGCCACGCTGCTCGAGCTGCTCGGCCACCTGGGCCTCGACCCCCGCTCAGTCGTGGTCGAGCTCAACCGCGAGATCGTGCGCCGTCCCCGCCTGGCGGAGACGCCGGTGACGGCGGGCGACGCGATCGAGCTGGTCCATTTCGTGGGCGGGGGGTGAGCCCGCGAGCGCGATTATCTTTCTCTTGTCGAAGCGACTTCGCCCACAAGGAGTTGTCATGACCGGTACCCTGGCCCCCGACATCGGCACCGACGCCCCGCTCACCATCGGCGGCCGGAGCTTCCGCTCGCGGCTCTTGGTAGGCACCGGCAAGTATCGCAGCAACGGGGACATGGTCCGCGCCATCGAGGCGTCCGGCGCCGAGATCGTCACCGTAGCCGTGCGGCGGGTGGACCTGGACCGCACCAAGGAAGAGGGCATCCTTCATCACCTGAGCCCCGACCAGTACTTTCTCCTGGCCAACACCGCGGGATGCTACTCCGCCGACGAGGCCGTCCGATACGCGCGGCTGGCGCGGGAAGCGGGATTCAACGACTTCGTCAAGCTCGAGGTGATCGGAGACCGGGAGACGCTGCTTCCCGACACCGAGGGCCTGCTGGCCGCCGCGCGGACCCTGGTGCGCGAGGGATTTCAGGTGCTGGCCTACACCAACGACGACCTGATCACCGCCCTCCGGCTCGAGGATGCGGGCTGCGCGGCGGTGATGCCGCTGGCTTCCCCGATCGGCAGCGGCCTCGGCCTGGTCAACCCGTATGGCATCCGGACGATCAAGCGCCGGCTCACAACCCCCGTCATCGTGGACGCCGGCGTGGGCACCGCCTCGGATGCCTGCCTGACGATGGAGCAGGGTGTGGATGGGATCCTGATGAACACGGCGCTCGCCGAGGCCGAGGATCCGGTCGCCATGTCGCGGGCAATGGGCCTCGCGGTCGAAGCCGGACGCCTGGCGTATCTGGCGGGCCGGATGCCGCGGCGCGAGGTGGCCGTGCCCTCGAGCCCGACCCGGGGAATGCTGGCCTAGGGTGACCGCCCCCGGCCTGGACTCGAGGCGCGCGGCGTACTCGGTGCTCGAGCAGGTCCGGGCGGGGCGGCCGTTCGACGCGGCCCTCGACCGCGCGGTGCGACAGCTGGCCGAGCCCGACCGGCGGCTGGCCCACGTGCTGGCGGCCGGCGTGCTTCGGAGCCAGACCGCGCTCGACGAGCGCCTCGCACCCCTGGTGCCGCGCGGCTGGGCCAGCGTCGCACCGGCCCTCAAGGAAGTGCTCCGGCTGGGCGCCTTTCAGCTGACGGTGCTCGATCGGGTGCCGGCGCACGCCGCGGTCGACACCAGCGTGGCCCTGGCCAAGGAAACCGGCGGGGTTCGGGCCGGCGGCTTCGTGAATGCGGTCCTGCGGCGGGTGGAACGGTTGGCCACCCTCGGAGCTTCCGAGGCCGGGCCAGGCCCGCCGGCCGAAACGGCCGACCCCGAGGCAGCGTCGGCCCCGCGGCTGGCGGACGCCGCCTCCCATCCGCGCTGGCTGGTCGAGCGCTGGCTGGCGCGGTTCGGGCCCGAAGCAACCGACGCCCTGCTCGGCTGGAACAACACCCGGCCCCGCCTGGTCCTTCAGCCCGCCCGGCTGTCGCAGGACGCGCTCCTCCAGCGCTGGCGCTCGGCCGGTATCGAGGTCACCCTGGCACCGCATGGCGCCGGGTTGATGACCGCCCGGTCCCGGCCGCAGGAGCTGCCCGGCTACAGTGAAGGAGCGTTTCTGGTGCAGGATCCGGCCCAGGCGCTGCTCGCCAGGTATGCGGCGCTGGACCCGACCGACACGGTGTACGACGCCTGCGCCGCGCCCGGCGGCAAGGCGCTCAGTCTGGGCCGGGTCACCGCGCGGGTCGTCGCTGGCGACGTGAGTCGCGCCCGCGTCCGCCGGCTGGCCGGCAATCTTCGGCGGGCCGGTAGCGGGCGCGAGTTCGCCGTGGTTGCCGATGTGGTGGCGCCGCCGGTGCGGGCCGTGGATGCCGTGCTCCTCGATGCGCCGTGTCTCGGCACGGGCACCTTCGCCCGGCACCCCGACGCCCGCTGGCGGGTCACGCCCGAGGCGCTGGCCGTGCTGGCCGAGCGTCAGGCCTGCCTGCTCGACCGCGCCGCCGACGTCGTCGCGCCGGGCGGGTTGCTGCTCTACAGCACCTGCTCGATCGAGCCCGAGGAAAACGAGCAGCAGGTGGAGCGCTTCCTGTCGCGCCACTCCGAGTTCCGCCGGGAGCGCAACCACACTTTTCCCGCCGGCCTCACATCGGTGGAGGGAGACCTGATGATCCTGCCCCAGCGGCACCAGATGGACGGGGCGTTCGCGGCCCGGCTGCGGCGGACGCCGTGACGGCGTCCACGTGAGGGATCTCCGGTGAGGATGCGACGGCACACCGAGCCGACCTTCGGCTCGTTCCGGACGGCGCCGTGGGGTCGCTTCGCCCGCGACCTGGGGCTCGTCTTCCTCACCTTCGTGGTGGGGTATGCCATCTCCGTCCTCTGGATCTCTCCTACCGGCGTCACCGGCGACGAGCACGCCAATCCGCGGGTCCTCGGCCAACCCGCCGAGCAGGCCAAGACCGCCCTGGCCAACGCCGGGTTCCGCTCGCGTGTGGAAGGCGAGCGCCCCAGCCCGACGGTTCCGCGAGGGAGCATCGTCTGGCAGGACCCGCCGCCCGGCATGGTGCTGCCGCCCAATGCCGTGGTGCAACTGGTCGAGAGCGCGGGGCCGGCGCCGGTCACCGTCCCCGACCTGGTCGGGCTCGCCCTGCCGTACGCCGAGAAGGTGGTGGCGGCGGCCGGCATCGAGGTGGGACGGGTGGACACCGTGCGAGGGGGCGGCCCGGAGG